>SLIM01000370.1 GCA_007135625.1 Gammaproteobacteria bacterium | reverse complement strand
TTCAACGGCAGATCGCCTATAATGGCCAACTCACCTCGCCGGTGTAGCTCAGTCGGTAGAGCAACTGACTTGTAATCAGTAGGTCGCGGGTTCGACTCCTGTCGCCGGCTCCATATCATCAGTAACTTACCCTAGCCCTTACGCCTTCTGGCGTAAATTACCGCAACCCTATCGCAACCGCTTTCAACAAGCAACCCGCTCCCCGGTCGCCTGGCTATTCCCACCTAGATACAAGTAGTCCCCTTTTTTACCGGCTCGCTCTTGCATCTTACCACCCAAAAAGGATACCCTGAACTTGAACTCCGGTGGGGGCGGTTGGCGTGCGCCTTCAAACGGAATATACGTATACTTTATTTGGAGGGTTATGGTTTGATTCCGAACAGCACATCCATCAAGATAGCGCTAGCAGCAACGCTTTGTGCCTCTTTTTCACTGGCGCAGGCTCAAAGTCCCCATCATGTGCCGTACAATCTGGAGGAGGCTCGCCAAGAGGTTGAGGCGGCCCTGGATCTGGATGCCGATGTTGAACGTGGACGCAAAGTCTATGAGGTCTGTGCAGTGTGCCACCTCCCCGAGGGGTGGGGCAGTGAAAATGGACTTTATCCACAACTTGCCGGCCAGCACCCTAGTGTCACTATCAAGCAGTTGGCCGATATTCGCGCACGCAATCGGGATAACCCGACCATGCGCCCCTTCGCCTCTCCCGAGGTACTCGGCGGCATCCAGCAGATCGCCGATGTCGCCGCCTATATCGCTGCCCTGCCGATGAGCCCACGCAACAGCGTCGGTCCCGGACGGGATCTGGAGCGCGGGGGAGAGCTCTACCAGCAGTACTGCGCCGAGTGCCACGGTGACCAGGGGCAAGGGGATCCCGAGGAGTACGCGCCCCGCCTGCATGGCCAGCACTACCCCTATCTGGTACGCCAGTTTGAGTGGATTCGCCAAGGCAAGCGGCGCAATGCCAGCAGCAAGATGGGGCGACAGGTGCGTGAACTGCATCCCCGTGACGAACGGTTGATTCTCGACTACATCTCCCGCCTCTCACCACCCGCCGAGATGGTCGCCGAGACCAACTGGCAAAATCCTGATTTTCCTGGCTTTGTGCGCGGATCAATGGGAATGCCCTACGGTCGCGGAGCGACCATGCCGCCGATGATGCCGCCAATGCCGCCGATGATGCCACCCCGTCCGCCACAATACCCGGCAGCCCGGCCCGCTCCACCTCCCCACCCGCTTGACCGCTCCCGCCCGGAGGGTAGCGAGTAAGTTGCGACCAGGTCCGTAGGGCCAGTGAAGTAACACCAACCGCACCAGCAAAGGCACCCTGTGGGTGCTACCCAACGGTGCGGTTGATTTGACCGAAGTCATACTCCCCAAGGAGCTACTCGGCTACCTTATCTCCCCTCTCTCAATAATTTTTCACGGAGGGGTTATGCACTCCATTACCGCCACATTCACCGACAACCACCGCCACTGCGACCATCTCTTCGCCGACGCAGAGGCGCTACTGAGCCGACACCAGCGGGAGCAAGCCAGCACCCGTTTTGCCGAATTTCAACAGGCTTTATTGCACCACTTTACCCTTGAAGAGCAGCAGCTCTTCCCCCAGCTTGAGCAGCAGATCGGCAGCAGTAACGGACCCACCTCCGTGATGCGCAGCGAACACGAACAGCTTCGCCGCCTCGTTGCCGAACTGCTGCAGAGCCTCGAAGCGGACAACGAGCAGCGGGCCTTGGGGCTGTGCGAAACGTTAATGATGCTCCTGCAGCAGCACAACATGAAGGAGGAGCGGATGCTCTACCCGATGGCTGACCAACTATTGGACGGCACCACCATCGCACCCATTAACGCGCAGTTGCAGTAGTACGATGCCGATTGTATCCCTTGACGTGCGTACCTTAGAGCCGTGTGAGCCGTTACAGCAGATCACCGCCGCCCTCACCCATCTGCACCCCGGCGAGCTGCTGCGGGTCACTCACCGCCAAGAGCCGCACCTGCTCTATCCCACCCTGCAACAGCTCGGCATGAGCTGGCAGAGTCGCCGCCTCGGCCCGCAGTGCGTGGAGATCACCATTTGGCACACCCATAGCCAAGCCGCCGCCAAGCTGGCCAGCCAGCCACCCGCATGAACCTTGCGCAACTCTCCCTGGAGCAGGCCCCACCGTTATCGATCCCCCTGCGCTTCCTGCTCACTGCCCCGCTCTTCCTGCTTGCCGCCGGCCTCCTGCTACTGCTGTACGGGGATCTCATCCTGCTCAGTCGCTGGCATCCGGCGACCAGCGCCCTTACGCACCTGATGACCTTGGGGGTAATCACCATGGTTATGGTCGGAGCGCTCACCCAGATGTTCCCGGTTATCGCCGCCTCACCACTGCCGGGAATTCGCTGGCTCGGCCCCCTCCTCCACCTGCTGCTGGTGAGCGGTACCCTACTCCTCGTGAGCGGGCTACTCGCCCCCTACTCTGCGCCCCTGCTGCAACTCGCCAGCGGGGTACTGGCGCTGGCGATTACCCTGTTGTTACTCGCCACCACTCGCGCACTGCTACGGGTGCGCCGCCACGCCCCGGCCACCTACGGCATCGCCGGGGCGCTACTGGCACTCGCCATCACCCTGCTGCTCGGACTTCTGCTCACCCTCGCTCTTAGTGGCACCTGGGTCATCAGCGGCAACCTGCGCTACCTCACCACCCTGCACTACGGCTGGGGCATCGGCGGTTGGATCGGGTGTCTGATCATTGCCGTCGCCTATCAAGTGATCCCGATGTTCTACGTCACCCCCGACTTCCCACGCCCACTCACCATCTTCATGATCCCGCTGTTGCTGCTCCTGCTGCTGCTCTGGTCGCTGTGGCCCACGCCCTGGCTACTGTATGGCCTCTTTGCCCTCTTTACCCTAATTGCGGTTGTCGCTTGGCGACTGCTTGGCCAACGCCGCCGCCACAACCGCGACCCATCGCTCCTGTTCTGGCGTAGCGCCCTGCTGCTGCTTCCGCTGCTCCTGTTACTCGAACCACTCACCGACGGAATCGGATGGAGTCGCGGGCAGAGCGAACTGGCTATCGGCGTGGTACTCCTCTTCGGGATCGTTCTCCCGATCCTCTGTGGCATGTTACTTCGCATCGTGCCCTTTCTCTGCTGGTTTCACCTCCACCACCAACAGCTCACCAGCGGACGCTTTACCCACCCCCTCCCCTCCATGAAGGAGCTGCTCCCCGACCGCCTCGCCCATCTCCTCTTCGGCAACCAACTGCTCCTGCTCACCGCACTACTCCTCGCTATCCACCACCCTGCCAGCGTCCCCCTAGCCGGACTCCTGCTCACACTCCAAGGCGGCCTGCTATTCGCTATCCTAGCCCAAGCAGTGCTACGCTTTCGGCACGAGCAGAAGAGAGTCGCAGAGTCGCAGATATAGAGTCTGGAATAGAGTCTGGAGTCGTGGAAAAACTACTCCAACCACTCCCGTAGATCGCTCAAGGTGCGATGCACCGCATGGCAGCGAGCGCAGCTTGCCACCGCAGCAGCACCCAAGGTACGGGTCGCCTGCTCCACCTGCTGCGCATGAATCGCCTCCGCCAACTGCTCCCACTGCTGCTCCAGCGTAGCACCGAGGATCCGCTCACGGGGCGGCGAATCGGTATGGCAAGCGGTACACCCCTCCCCCAGATGGTGCAACTGTCGCCGCAGATCACCAAGCGCCACTTCGGCCTGTGGCCAGCGCTCATCCACCAAAGCGATATTGACCCGATTCACCGTGCGTGAAAGCTGCTCCATCGCCGGCTGGTAGGCCCACTTTCCCCCTTGATCACTCTCTAATTCCATGCCGCGAAAGTCGGGGGCGCGAAAACGGGCGGCAGCGAGCGCCCGAACATCACGGTGACAGGAGCGGCAACTCACCTGAAGTCGCCGCAGTGCCGCTGCGAGAGCGCTTCGCTCCTCCTCCCGCAGCGCCAGCTCCATCCGCTCCAAGGCCCCCAGCTCCAGCTCCTGCTGCCACTCCGGCACCATCTTCCCCAAAGAGCGGTAGTGTTTAGCGAAGCGCTCTCCCCAACTGATCGCCTGAGCAAACTCTCCCGCAGCGGCGTACTCTTCCACCGCCTGCATCTCGCGACGCAGTGAAAACATGGTATGCAGCCACATCTGCCGCTCATGCTGCGGCTTATACCACGCCGCCAGACCCTGCGGCAGCGTCGGCCACTCCCCGTAGGCTGCACCACCAAACAGCAGTGCTACCGTCAATACACTTATCACTATACGCATTCTAACCTCCGACATATTCGCTCTCCTCTCTCGATATCTTCTCTCCTCTCCCCCCCCCTTCTCCGCTCTCCCCTCCTCTCCCCCACCCAGCAGACCCCAAGTAGCCGCTGCCTACCTTGATCGGCATCAAGAGAATGACAACCCAGCCCAACCCAACACCACAACATAACCGTTTCGCTTGATTCCACGAGCATTGCATCATACTCTTGTCACACTCCCCACCTATGGTGGGTTCCCTTTAGACGCTACTTGTCCACCAAAACCCAATATGAACCCAGAAAATAGAGACTACTTATCCATTGACACCATCGCCTTGCAGGATGCGATCTCCGACCGCTTGGTCTTTCGCATCGGCAAAGACCCGCTTGTCGCCAAAGATTGGGACTGGCTACAGGCGATCTCCTACGCAGTGCGTGACCGCCTGATTGAGCGCTGGATGGATACCCAACGCAGTTACTACCAAAAAGATGTAAAGCGGGTCTACTACCTCTCCCTAGAGTTTCTGATCGGTCGCACCCTCAGTAATAGCATGTTGAATATGGGGTTCATGGACTCCGGGATCGACGCAGCCCACCGCCTTGGCATCAATCTGGAGCGCCTGCGCGAACTGGAGCCGGATGCTGCCCTCGGCAATGGCGGGCTAGGCCGACTAGCGGCCTGCCTCCTCGACTCCATGGCCACTCTTAATATACCAGGAACCGGATACGGCATTCGTTATGAGTATGGGATGTTTAAGCAGCACATTGAGAATGGTAAACAGCTCGAAAGCCCGGAGCACTGGTTACGCAAAGGCAACCCCTGGGAGTTTCCTCGTCCAGAATCTGTTTATACCATCCGCTTTGGCGGTCATGTTGCGGTGGGTCACCACGCTGGGCAACTCTCCTTCGACTGGATCCCGAGCGAAGAGGTGCGGGCGGTGGCCTACGACACCCCGGTTCCCGGCTATCGCACCAACACCGTAAATAACCTGCGCCTCTGGTCGGCACAAGCGGTCGAGGAGTTTGACCTACAGTGTTTTAACCAAGGTGAATACATCAAGGCAGTGGAGGATAAGGTCATCTCGGAGAATATCTCCAAGGTACTCTATCCCGAAGACAGCACCCCGAAGAACCAGCAACTGCGTCTACGCCAACAGTACTTTTTTGTCTCCGCCTCCCTGCAAGATATTATCCGCCGCTTTTTGGAGGGCGAACACGACCTGCGCGAGCTGCCCGATAAGGTGGCGATTCAGCTCAACGACACCCACCCCGCAATCGCCATTCCGGAGCTGATGCGGCTCCTGCTCGATACTCGTGAAATGGATTGGCGTAGCGCTTGGGAGATCACCGTGCGCACCTTCTCCTACACCAACCATACGCTGCTGCCCGAAGCGCTGGAGACCTGGCCGGTAGAGCTATTTGGCCAGTTACTACCGCGCCACTTGCAGATCATCTACGAAATCAACCGCCGCTTTCTGCTGCAAGTCAACCACCGTTATCCCGATAACCGCGAAGTGCTGCGCCAGATGTCGATTATCGGCGAAGAGGGGGTAAAACACATTCGCATGGCCCACCTCGCGATCATCGGCTCCCACGCCGTGAACGGTGTCTCGGCGCTCCACTCCCAACTGCTGCGTGACTCCACCTTTGCCCATTTTAACGACTTCTATCCAGGGCGCATCAAAAATATCACCAACGGCATCACCCCTCGGCGCTGGCTCAACCAAGCTAACCCGGCGCTATCGCAACTGATCACTGAGTCGATTGGGGATGGTTGGATTAAAGACCTCAGCCAACTGAAGCGACTGCGTCCACTGCTCAAAGATGCCGCCTTTCTGGAACAGTTCGCCGCCGCTAAACTGGCTAACAAACGCCGTTTTGCCCAGTTTGCCAAAGATCGCTACCAATGCGACCTCGACCCCAACACCCTATTTGATGTGCAGGTCAAACGGATTCACGAATATAAGCGGCAACTTCTCAACTTGCTGCGGGTAATTACCTACTACTACCGTATTCTCAACGGACAGGCCGACGACCTCACCCCCCGTAGCGTACTCATTGGCGGCAAAGCGGCCCCCGGCTATCGCCGCGCCAAGGAGATTATTCGGCTGATTCATGATGTCGCTAAGGTGATCGACGACGATGCCGGGGTGCAACACCGTCTGAAACTGCTTTTTGTACCCAACTACGATGTCTCCACTGCCGCCGAGATTATCCCCGCTGCCGAACTCTCCCAGCAGATTTCGACCGCCGGGATGGAGGCATCGGGTACTGGTAATATGAAATTCGCCCTCAATGGAGCCATTACCATGGGTACCATGGATGGAGCCAACGTTGAGATTCATCAGCAGGTCGGCGGTGAAAACCTCTTCTTCTTCGGACTCTCGGTCGGTGAGGTTACTCAACTCAAGCAGCAAGGCTACCGCCCTAGCGACTGGCTAGAACGCGACCCAGAGCTGCGCAACGTCATCGAAAAGCTGCGCGATGGCTACTTCTCCCCCGCCAGCCCCGACCGCTACCGTGCTCTCGCCGAGGAGCTCATCCATCACGATCCGTTTATGGTCGTTGCCGACTACCGTTCCTATATGGAGGTAGATGCCCAAGCGAACCACCTCTACCAGAGCAACCCGATGGAGTGGAACCGGCGGGCCGCAATGAACACCGCCATGATGGGTTACTTCTCTAGTGACCGCACCATTCAGGAGTATGCCTCCCGAATCTGGCGGGTCAAGCCGTTGTTTTTAGGATAGAGATACGAGCTGCCAGGCCCTGAACTTTTGGGGCTAGCCTGTGCGGCTAGCCTCACCGCACCCTACCCCACGGCTAGAACCTAAAACCTACAAAAATAGCAAGATGCCCTAAACAGTGAATGTAGATCACACCCCCAGTTGCTCTACAGATGCTTTAGAGGCTACAAAAATAGAAAGATGTCCTGGGCGGTTGATGTAGATCAAACCCCCAATTGCTCTACAGATGCTTTAATGGAGAACCCTGCTGCCCTTGGGCATCCCTACCACACTCAGGTACGCTGCCATGTTTAACGCCCTTTTGCGCCTGTTTCGTCCCGCCGCTGCCGTGACGCAGAGTGAGGCCGATCCATCACAATCGGTTGCCCCCGGCACCCAAATCCGCTACCGCCCCACTCTGGTTGCGGAGTTGGAGCTAGATCACCGCAACCTGCTCAGTCTCTTTGCACTCATTACCGAGCTGACCAACGCCGAGGATTACGCACTCGCCGCGATGCGATTAAAGGAGTTTCATGCTCTGCTGCACAAGCATCTACTGACCGAAAAAATCCACCTCTACATCTACATTGAACACCTCTGGCCACGCACCAGCGAGCAGCATCGGATGGTGCAGAGCTATCGTCAAGAAATGGAGGGAATTGGCAAGGTGGTGGTCAGCTTTCTACGCAAATATGAGAACTTCACGACCGATCCACACCTCTATGAACCCTTGCGCAACGATCTGGCCAAGGTGGGAGCGGTTCTCAGCCGCCGCATTGAGGCCGAAGAGGCCAACCTCTACCCCCTCTATCGGGAGCACTCATGAAACGCTCGGCCATGGAGTTGGTCTGCCCTGCAGGTGGCCTGCCGGCGCTACGTGCGGCGATTGACCAGGGCGCCGATAGTGTCTATATCGGGTTGCGAGATGATACCAACGCACGCAACTTTCCCGGTCTCAACTTCGACCCCGCCACCGCCGAGCGGGCGCTTGACTACGCCCACCGCCGCCAGCGCAAAGTGTTCTTGGCGCTAAACACCTATCCCCAGGTGCAGCATCCCGAGATCTGGCAACGGGCGGTCGATCTGGGGGCCGAGCTAGGAGTTGATGCCCTGATCTTGGCCGATATCGGACTGCTCGACTACGCCCGCCGCCGCCACCCGACACTGCGCCTTCACCTCTCGGTACAGGCATCGGCCACTACCCACCAGGCCATCGCCTACTACCGCGACCGCTTTGCCATTGAGCGGGTGATTCTCCCCAGAGTGCTATCGTTGCGCCAAGTTCAGCGAGTAGTCGAGGGGTGTGGGGTCGAGGTCGAGGTCTTTGGCTTCGGCAGCCTCTGTGTCATGGTCGAGGGGCGCTGCCTGCTCTCCTCTTACATTACCGGTGAATCACCCAACACCAAAGGGGTCTGCTCACCCGCCCACGCAGTACGCTGGGAGGAGCGGGGGGGGCAGCACCAATCTCGCCTAAATGGCGTGCTGATTGATGCCTGTAGCGGCAGTGAACGAGCCGGTTATCCGGTGGTCTGCAAGGGGCGATTTGCCGTCAATGGACGGATCGACTACGCCATTGAGGAGCCAACCAGTTTAAGCGTTCTCGACCTGCTGCCGCAGCTTCAGAGCGCGGGGGTGGCAGCGATTAAGGTGGAAGGGCGACAGCGCAGCCCACGCTACGTTGCCCAAGTAACCACCCTGCTACGCCGTGCCCTAAATGCCTGTGCCGCCGATCTTGAGCACTTTCAGGTCGATCCCGCCTGGTCGCAGGGCCTTGCCCAACTCGCTGAAGGGAGTACCCATACCCTCGGCGCACTAGATCGGAGCTGGCAATGAGACTCACTCTTGGCCCCCTACTCTACTACTGGCCTCGCGATCAGGTCTTTGCCTTCTATCGCCAGCTTGCCGAACTCCCGCTCGCCACGCTCTATCTTGGCGAGGTGGTGTGCAGCAAACGCCGCCTGCTGCGGCTGGAGGATTGGCTGATGCTTGGTGAGGAGCTGGCCGCTAGTGGTAAGCAGGTGATACTCTCAACCCTCGCTCTGATTGAGGCTGAGTCGGAGCTAGCACTGCTAGAGCGGCAGTTGGGCAACGGTCGCTTTTTACTTGAAGCTAATGATGTAAGCGCGGTGCAGCGCTGCGCCGCCCTCGCGCTTCCCTTCGTAATCGGTCCCCACATCAACTGCTACAATGCGGCAACCTTGGAGGTACTCTGCCGCGATGGAGCGGTGCGCTGGGTTCCTCCGCTCGAACTGAGCGGCGATGCCTTGGCCCTACTGCGCTCCTCTCCGAAGGTACAGATCGCGTGTGAACTTTTCGCCTATGGGCGGATGCCCCTCGCCCTCTCCGCCCGCTGCTTTACCGCCCGTCACTACCAGCTACCCAAGGATGATTGTCACTATCGCTGCGTCGATCACCCCGATGGGCTGCGGCTCGACTCCCAGGAGGGAGAGCGACTGCTGGTGCTAAACGGTATTCAGACCCAATCGGCAAGCCTGCTCAACCTGCTCCCCGCCCTCCCTCGGCTGCAGCAGCTCGGCATCGACTACCTACGCCTCTCGCCCCACAGCCAGGCAATGCCGCAGGTGATCAGCACCTTTCACCAAGCCCTACATGACGGCGACCTAGAGCGGGCAGCAGCGACCCTGCAACGCCTTCCACTGCACGACTACTGCAATGGTTATTGGTATGGTCGAGCGGGGATGGTAAATGGTGAGATCACCTCGACGCGTAGCCCATAACTCACATTCTGTACTCCCGTGCAACACACTGATTCAAAAGATGCATTTCCTTTGTATAGACCCGGAAGCGGAAAGTCGGTCATCATTCACCCTGCACAATCAGCGCATCGGCGATTTCGCGCAGCAGTCCGGCACCGCGATAAATCAGGCCGCTGTAGAGCTGAATCGCATCGGCTCCGGCATCGAGCAGGCTCACCGCATCGGCCCCGCTCTGCACTCCGCCGACACCGATAATCGGTACTCCGCTGCCGAGTCGCTGGCGGCACTGGGTTACCATAAAGCGGCTAATCGCCAGTAGTGCCGGGCCGCTGTAGCCGCCGACTGGGTTGTGGTGGTGCTGTGGCCAGTCAAATGCCAAGCCGTCGGCCAGTTCACGCCGCTCCCAGGGGAGGGTGTTGGTGGCGACGATTCCGGCGGCTCCGGCGGCCATCGCCCCACCGACCATGCGGGCAATCGCCTCAACATCTCGTGACGGCCCCAGTTTTAGCAGTACCGGAACTCCGTCGGCACCGGCGACTGCCGCTGCAAGCTGCTGCCGGGCGCTGGCGGTCGGATCCGTGGTGCAGGCGTGGGCAAGGTTCGGGCAGGAGGCGTTGAGGGTCAAGTAGTCAACCCAGGGGGCGCAGGCGGCGGCCAGTCGAGTCAGTGCCGCATCCTCCTCGTCGGGGGCGGCAATGCTCGCCCCGAGCAGTAGTTGCTGCCGCTCAGGCTGGTGGTGAAAAGCTTGCAGGTTGGCGACAAAGGGAGCGATCCCAGCTCCCGGTAGCCCCATCCAATTGACCACCCCACCCTTGCCGACGCGCCATAGCCGTGGGGAGGGGTTGCCGGGACGCGGGTGGGGGGTGACGGTACCCGCTTCGACCATGCCAAAGCCGAGGCGTGACCAGCCCAGCAGCGCCTCTCCGCGCTTTTCGGCACCTGCCGCCAGGCCAATCGGGCAAGGCAGTTCGCGCCCTAGCAGGGTGGTGCGCAGTGCCGGATGGTGGAAGCGTTGACGCGGCCCGAGTCCGTGGCGTAGCGCCCACAGGGTGAGTTGGTGGGCGCGTTCCGGGGGGAGTAGGTGGAGTGGATTCATGCGTCGATCTCCAGTCGCCAGTTGAGGGTAGCCGCACCTTCGTGGCAGTCGGGTCCGATCCCAACGGGTAGCGGGGTGATCACTCCGGCAGGGGTCGCTAACGGCTCTACCCGGTTCGGCTCGCGCCACAGGCGCATCTGTTGGGTAGCAATTGGCAGGCGGTAGAAGTTGGCACCATTTTCGACCAGAAAGCGGCGTAGCGTCTGCTGTCCCGCTGGTTCGTCGAGAGCGATCCCGGCTTGTTCAAAGGCTTCGGCGTAGAGTTGCGGGGCGATGCCGCCGGTGAAGCAGCCCGCAGCGCAGCCGCAGGGGGTGACTTTGTGGGTGTGCGGAGCGCTGTCGGTACCTGCGAAGAACTGCCGGTTGTCAGCGGCGGTGACCGCTGCACGCAGGGCCTGGCGATCCTCCTGAAACTTCACAAGTGGTAGGCAGTACAGGTGATATTTCAGGTTTTGCAGCAGGTGGCCGACGGTGTAGAGCAGATGTTGCGGGGTGATGGTGGCGGCGACTTGCGGCCCGGCTTGGCGCACCATCTCTACTCCAACGCGGCTGGTAAGGTGTTCGGCGACGATGCGCAGGCGGGGGAAGCGCTCGACCAGGGTGGGGAGTTGCTGGCGGTAGAACAGCTCTTCGGCGTGGGTATCGCGGTCAAAGTAGCGCTCTCCCTCTAGGCCATGCGCCTCGCCGTGCAGGCAGAGGATCAGGTCGTGGCGCTCTAGCTCGGCGATCACTCCGTTGCTGATCAACTGCTCCAGCGGGATGGCGGATTGCGCCCCAGTGGTGCCGTGTGGGGGGTAGTATTTGGCTGCCTGCAAGAGTCCGCTGGCCGCCCCTGCGGCGATCTGTTGCGGGGTGGTGGTGGCGCTGAGGTAGAGCGGGACAATCACTTGCTCCAGCCTGCCGTTGGCGGCGTGCAGCAGTTGTTGGCGATACGTCTCAATGCTCCACCCCTCCCCCGCCTCGCTGGCCATTACGCGGGTCACTGGGGGGCGGGTGTTGGGCATCGCCACTATCCCGCAACACCCCATTGCGAGGTGGGCCTGCACCAGCGGGGCGAGTAGCTCCTCTTGGCGAAAGTGGGCGTGCAGGTCGTACCAGTGGGGGAGAAGAAAGCCGGGAGTGGTCATTGTTGTCTGCATCCTATTGGGTAGTTGTGGGGTGGGGCGAGTAGCTCCTCTTGGCGAAAGTGGGCGTGCAGGTCGTACCAGTGGGAAAGGAGAAAGCCGGGACACGCATTTTTCATCTTTCATCTTTCACGAAGGGTAGGTAGGCGCGATCCATCACTTGCGTATGCTCCATCATCCAATCCTGCAGGAAGCTAACCACCGCCGTTCCGTCGAGCTGCCCCGCCTCGACCTGGCGGTTGAGGCGCTGCAGTTCACGGGTTAACAGTCGGTGAACCTGGCGGTGGTTCTCCAGTCCGGGATAGTGGTGGCGAGCCATTAGCGCCTCCTCACTGCGAAAATGCTCTTGGGTATATTGGTTCAGCCGCGCAAGCAGGGGCAGCAGCCGTTCGCGGTGGATGGTTGCGGCACGGGCCTCTGCGATCATCTGCAATAGGGTACGGTGCTCTTCGTCGATCTGGGCAATGCCCAACTGCCTCGCATCACTCTTGGCCGGCAGGGCGGTACTGGGTGGTGAGGTGGTTAACAGACGGTGTACCCGTCGCGCCAGTTCGTTCTTGGTATAGGGTTTGGGCAGGAGTTCGGGGGCTACCTTTTCATCCAGATCGCCGCGTTGCAGCAGCTCGCCATTATAGCCCGAGGTCAACAGGATCGGGAGTGTGGGCCGCTCTGCCCGAACCTGTGCGGCGAGCTGGTAGCCGTTGATCTCTCCGGGCATGACCACATCGCTAAAAAGAAGCGCAATCTCTGGCCTGGCGTGAAGTTGTTGCAACGCCTCCTGGCCACTGCTGGCGGTCATCACCAAGTAGCCTAGCTCCTCCAAACTCTCCTGTGCCAAAGCCAGCAGCTCCGGTTCATCATCGACCACCAGCAGGGTCTCGCGCGAGGCTGCCGTCGGCAGGTACTCCTCGCGGCTCGCTGGCGAGGCGGTGTGGGGTGTGGCAGCAGAGTGGTGGCTGGCGGTTTCGTTACGCGGAAGCAGGAGATGGAACGCAGCCCCCTTTCCCACCCCCTCGGAGCGGGCGTAGATCGCCCCGCGCGAGCGCATCACAAAACCGTAGACCATCGCGAGTCCGAGACCAGTTCCTTGCGCTTTGCTGGTGACGAAGGGTTCAAAGATCTGCTCCAACCGCTCCGCTTTGATGCCACAACCGTTGTCGCGAATCACCAGTTCAACATACTCCCCTGGGGTAAGGGAGGGGTGTTCGGTGCAATACTCTTTACTAACAACACGGTTACTGGTCTCAATCACCAGCCGACCGCTGCCGTTCAGCGCATCGCGTGCATTCAGCACCAAGTTCAACAGCGCATCTTTGCCATCTCCGGGGTCGATGCAGGTGTGCCAGAGCCTCTCTGCGTAGTGGTAATCGACCCGAATCTGCGGGGTGAGGGTGTGGCAGATAATGGCATCCATTTCATGTAGAATCTGATTGAGATCAATCACCTCGCTCTGACTGGGCTGCTGGCGTGAAAAAGAGAGCAGTTGGTGGGTCAGCGTGGCGGCCCGCTCCGCTGACTTGCGAAGGGTGTTGAGGCGGGATTGTAACCGCTCCTCGCCCTGGAGTTGGTTGGCGAGCAGATCGAGGTTACCGAGGATAATCGAAAGGATATTATTGAAGTCGTGGGCAATGCCTCCGGTCAGGTAACCAATCGCCTCCATCTTCTGGGCGCGGCGCAGCGCCTCATCGGCGCGTAGCCGCTCCTCAATGTCGGTGTTGGAGCCGAGCCACTGCAACAGCGTTCCCTGGTCATCACGCAGCGCCACCAGTTGCACGTCAAAGCGGCGGTACTCCCCATCGAAACGGCGAATGCGCAGCTCCACCTGCATTCGTTCGCCGGGTCGCGGGTCGTACCACAGCGCTTCATAGCGTGCCTGATCCTCCGGATGGAGCCAGGCCCGCCAGCCCTCGCCCAGCAGATCGCTACCCGCAGTGCCGGTGTAGCGGCACCACTGCTCGCCGATAAAATCAACCCGACCCTGGGGAGTGGCCGTCCAGACCAGTTGCGGCAGAGCATTGGCCATCTGGCGAAAACGGTGCTCACTCGCTTGCAGTGCCTGCTCCATCGCCCGCGACTCGCTGATGTTGTGGTCAATGGCTACAATCCCATGGGGATGCCCTTGGGGTTCATAAACCAGCGAGAGGAAGCTCTCGACCCATAATTTATATCCATTTTTGTGCTGTTGCAGCGACTGGCCATGCCACTCGCCTTGACTGGAGAGCAGCGCCATTCGCGCCTGTTCGGCGGTACTCTCCTGCTGAAAAGCGCTAACCGCGATTCGCTTCCCCATCACCTCCTCGGCGCGATAACCATAGAGTGCCTCGGCACCGCGTCCCCAGTAGCTGATTCTTCCCCTCATATCCGTGGCGATCAGCGACTCGCGTACACTGGCGAGAAGTTGCGCCTGAAAGCAGAGCTGCTGTTCGCGCTGTTTGCGCTCGCTAATGTCTTCAATCACCCCATCCAGACAGCAGAACTCTCCCTGCTGATCCCACACTCCCACCCCCTTTTCATGCACCCAGCGGGTCGCGCCACTGCGGTGCAAGATGCGGTACTCCAGCACAAAGGGGCGGCGCTCGGTCAGCGCCTGGAGTACGCAGTTACGCACCCGCTCCCGATCTTTGGGATGGATGATTCGGTTAAAGGGGCGGGCCTGATTGGCGATAAAGTCGCTGGCGGGATAGCCGCTGATCGGCTCAATTTCGTCGCTGATAAACTCCATGCTCCAGTGATTATCATCGGCGCAGCGGTAGGTCACGGCGCGAATATTGGCCACTAGGGTCTGAAAGCGTCGCTCCGCCTCCAGGCGGGCATTAATCTCACGCTCATGGCGCACCCCGGCGACCAGTTGTTGCAGCGGATGACGGATGATCAGGCGGTAGAGTACCCAGAAGGAGAGAAACTTGAGCAGATGGCCGAAGATGCCGTTCAGCCCCTGGTTGTTGAGATGGTCATTGAAATGGGGCAGAAAAGCAAGCTCTGCCGCTAGGGTCAGCGCTACCACCCCGCCCAATGCAGTACTCAGTTCGCGCCCCAGCAGTCGCCGACGGAGGTAGAGTCCCAGGGCAGCGGCGGCCAGCAGCAGCAAGATCACCAGCTCGCTAAGAAAAAACTGCCTGGGAAGGGAAAAGAGGGTGCTGTGGTCGAAGTGATGGAGTCCGTTCAACGCCCAGAGCAGTAGCCCGCCAGCGACCACCCCGCTCCCCACCAGCAGCGGCATGCGGGTGGTGGCGTTGAGCGGGAGCCAGGCCACGGTGAGCAGTAGCAGCCCCTCCAGCATACGGGCGGCAAGCCAGACCTGTAGGGTAAATT
This sequence comes from Gammaproteobacteria bacterium, assembly GCA_007135625.1. Lineage (GTDB taxonomy): Bacteria > Pseudomonadota > Gammaproteobacteria > Chromatiales > Chromatiaceae > SLIM01. The sequence continues at coordinate 6,855 of SLIM01000370.1, read as the reverse complement.
CGGGGTGAGAGAGTACCCCCTCCTGCTCATGCAGTAGCCCGCTATAGGCGAAAGTGTGCAGCAGGTCGAAGCCGCTAACCCACAAGTAGCCGCTGGCGAGTAGCATCAGCAGGCTGTTTTCGACATGCTCGTAGCTGTGCCACATCACCCCCAGCATCGCCCACACCAGCACCACACAGAGGATCTCGGCGAGGGCGTGAAACAGTTGCATGTTGTGGTAACTAATGAGGGTCAACACCACCATCGCAAATAGCGGTACCAAGAGTACTTGACCCAGTGGCTCCGGTTTTTGCTCGCACTGAATCGCCGCTGCCATACTGCCTCCGGTCGGGTTATTATTGGGGTGATTCGAGGGAGCCATCGGCACGGGGCAGATAGAGCTGCAAACAGCTCCCCATCTTCGGTTCGGAGTAGACGCGAATGGTTCCGCCACAACGCTGCACAAAACCGTAGATGCGACTCATTCCCAGTCCGCAGCCAGAGCCAAAGGGTTTTTTAGTGCTGAAAAATGGCTCAAACAGACGCTCCAAAACTTCTCGCTCCATGCCACAACCACTGTCACTGATCGCGAGTCGGAGATACTCCCCCGATTTTATCGTAGGATCGAAGGTCTCCACGACCCGATTGGCGGTCTCAATCTGAATCCGCCCCCCCTTCGGCATCGCCTCACAGGCGTTGTTGACCAGTTGCCACAGGCTCTCCTCCAGCTCGCCACGATCCGCCTTCATCGGCCATAACGCAGGGGCGAGCTGAAGCACCAGCTCCACCTCGTCACCCACCGAGCCGAGCAGCAGGTCGTACATCTCGGTGATCACCGCGTTCAGATCGATCACCTGAGAGTGGATCGGGCGCAGGCGGGAGAAGTCGCGCAACTGCTCCACCAGACGACTCATGCGCAGAGCCGCTCGAGTGGTGCTGCGTACCCGCCGCAGGGCGCTCTGCTCATGCGCCACCAATGGCTCCAAAAACTCCAGGTTGCCCAACATAATCCCTAAGATATTATTAAATTCATGGGCGATCCCGCCGGTCAGTTGCCCCACTGCCGCCAGCTTCTGGGCGCGGCGTTGCGCCTCCTCGCTACGCCGCAGGCGCAGTTGGGTCGCTACCCGCGCCTTGACAAGGGTAGGGCTAACCGGCTTGGTGATGTAGTCGGCGGCTCCGCAACGCAACCCTCGCTCTTGATCCTGTTCTTGATCCTTGGCGGTAACAAAGATCACCGGAATCGAGTGGGTGGTGGGGTCGCCCTTGAGGCGGTGGCAGAGTTCGAGGCCATCCATCCCCGGCATGGAGATGTCGAGCAGGATCAGATCAGGCTGCTTGCGACGCGCCAGCTCCAGCCCGCTAAGTCCATCCTCCGCAAACAGCACGCGGTACTCCGCACCGAGGATCTGATTGAGAATTGCGATGCTCTCCAGCGCATCATCGACAATCAGCAGAGTCGCTCTTCCCATCCCCTCCACTACTCCCCCTCCTCCCGCTCGCTCTGCTCCAGATCACACGCCAGCAGAATCGCCCGCAGTTGCGCCTGGGCAGTAGCATAATCGAGACGCTCAATATGTCCATCTAAGGGTTCGAGCTGGGCGCGAGCATTGGGTTCGCTAACCTGCTCCAGCAGTTGCCGATAACACTCAGCCGCCTGCAGGTCGCGATCATGAAGGAGTGCCAGCAGCCGGTGCAGACTCTCACGCTCCGCTCGCATCGCCTCCTCTCCGGCACGGCTCCACGGCTCGCTACTCTCCGCCATCGTCACGCTCGAGGGGGGGAGCGCGAGCTGTGCAATGGAGGCGACTACCTCGTCAAAGTGCTGTTCCAGGTGGTGCCAAAGAGGGGCGCTCGGTCTGCCGCTCTCCAGCGCCTGCTGCAGCGCCTTGGCAGCACGCCGTAGCGGCATCATGCCCAGGTTGCCGGCACTCCCGGCCAAGGTGTGGACAGCACTCGCGGCGGCGGCGTACTCCGCCGCCGCCAGCCGCTGTTTAATCTGCCGCAACAATGGGGTATAGCGCCCTGGAAAGTCGGCCACTAGGCGCTCGTAGAGCAGGCGGTTACCCATCACCCGGGCGACCCCCTCGGCGATGTTAATTCCGGCGACTTGCTCCGGTTGTCGTGTTTTTTTTCCTAACTGGCTATCCAACTGCTCCACCAGGCTGGCCAACTGCTCCAGCGCATGGCTCAGGAGTTGCGCCCGCTGCTGCGCGGGTAGCTCCTGCTGCTGCAACGGTTGCAGGGTGGTGACCAACTGGTCGATCTGGGTGTGCAACTGGTGCAACCGGTGGGCCTTGCGCTGGTCGGCCTGCTCGGCGGCATCGCGTGCCTGCTCCAGCTCATGGAGCATGGTGAGGGAGCGCTGGCGGGCGCTGCGCAGCTCTTCCAGATTCTGTTGCAGGGCGATCTCTACCTCTTTGCGCGAAGTGATATCCTGGTGGATACCGACCATACGAACAGGGATTCCGTCGGCAGACCACTCCACCATTTTGCCGGTGTCGAGCAGCCAGACCCAGTGGCCCTGTTTATGGCGGATACGTACCTCACACTGATAGCGCTCACTCTCGCCGCGCCAGTGGGCGAGGAGCGCCCGCTGCGAGGCTTGCAGATCATCGGGGTGGAGCAGTCGCTGCCAGGTGGCGAGGGTGATCGGAGCCAGCTCTTCGCGACGGTAGCCAGCCAGCTCGGCCCAGCGTTCACTGAAATTGGTCACCCCACTCTCCAGATTCCAATCCCAAATCCCCGCCGAAGTATTGCGAACCACCAGATCGAGCCGGTCGCGACTCTGGGCGAGCTGCTGCGACATCTCCAGCAGCTCCCGCTCCCGCGCCAACACCCTACTCGCCATTTCATTAAAGCTCTGGGTCAAGCTACGGATCTCATTACTGGATGAGGGGGAGACCAGCGGTTCGAAATGCCCCTCCTTAAACTCCATCACCCCCTTGGAAAGATCGTGCAGCGGCTGGCTGATCAACCGGGTAAGCAGCAGAATACCAAGCGGAATGAGCAGGGCCGCAACCAGCAGCAGGGTTACCAGTAGAGCGTTGTGGAAGACATAGAGGGCACCGAAGAGGCGCAGATCCTTCTCCACGGCAAACAGCAGGTGCAATCCAGTGCCGTGGGTGGTGGTGATGCGGGTGGTACCGACAAAGTGACCCGCGACGGTAGCGTAGTGAATCGGGGTAAAGGAGAAGCTCGGGGCAGCAGCACTCTGCGGCGCAGTCGCCATCTGCACTCCGTGAATTGCGCCTAAATCACCCGACCAGTGGTAGCCATCGGCGCTCATCGCAAAGCGTCCACCATGGCGCTGGGAGAAGGCGGCGATAAATTGGCTATCCAGGGCGACTGCCGCCGCGATGCTACCGACCACCTCACTGCCCGCTGGATTGCGGTAGAGGGGTCTGCGATAACCGATAAGATAGTGCTCACCACTGGCGTAGAGGTGCAATCCCTGATCCGTGACCCGTCCCGGTGCCAGCGGCTGCAACTCCGCTGGCGGCGGCTGCGAAAGGAATCCACTACTCCGTTGCAGGCGCAGACGCACCTCAGGCCGCCCCTCGGTAAACACCAGATAGCCGGCCTGATCGCCACCGTGCAGGGCGAAGGCCGCAAGTGTCAGGTCGCTGCTATAGAGGGCAATGAGGTCGATAGCGGTAACCAGCAGCCGTTCGGCGAGCTGTTCGCTAAGGCGCTCCTTGACAGGATTAAAAACCAGTGGTTGATAGCTATAGGGCTGTTGAAACTTATCGATCATATAGAGCGAAGCAACCAGCTCCCCATCCTGAGCAGTCCGCGTCACCAACTGCTCCAACTGCTCGGCCCGGCCTCGCAGATCCTCCTCCAGCACGACCAGCGTGGCGGCAATTTTGCGCTCCGCCATCTCCTGATGCAGTTGGTTAAGGAGTAACCAGAAGACCCCCCACACCAAGAGCAATGAGAGAGTAATCGAAACCATCCAGAGTACCAGCAGTTGCCCGCGCAGGGTCGGCAGCAGGGAGCGTGGCGCGATCACGGCTTACACCGACCTTTCGCACCATTCATTCGTAACAAGTTGATTCTGTTCCATTATTCTTTTCTCCCATGGCGTATAAAAATGAAATTTCTTTTCTAAAGCAATCTGTTGATGGATCGGCGCGAAATGTCGGCTTAAAAGATCGGCTCAAGGGTAAGGGCCTGCTCGCGGGTAATCAGGCGCGACTCGACCCTCTGCCGACGCGCAACCGGCTCACCACGCAGCAGCGCCAGCGCCGCCTCGGCCCCCTCCCGGCCACAAGTGGGATAGGTAAAGCTGGCCTGTTGCTGGCCACTGAGAATCGCCTGCTGTGCCTCGCGAATATAGTCGATGCCGACGGTCGGAAGGGTGGCGGGATCAATACCTGCTTGCAGCAGAGCAATCCGCGCCCCGGCGGCCATGCTATCACTCTGGGCATAGATCGCATCAAACTTTAGCCCGCGATCAAGGGCATAATCGACCTGTTGCAGGGCGCGGCTGCGCAGGTAGTCGGCAGGGAGCGTGGCGGCCACCTCCAGTCCGGGATAGTGAGCCAGCTCCTCGATAAAACCGGCAGTGCGGGCAATTGTGGTGGTCGCGGTGGGCAGCCCCTGCAGCACTAGGATACGCCCCTCCCGATTGAGCTGTTGCGCTAGGTAGCGGGCCGCCTGGCGACCGATCTGGTGGTCATCCGCGCCGATAAAAGTGGTGTACTCCTCCCCCGCTATCGCACGGGTCAACAGCACCACCGGAATCCCCCGGCGATACACTTCGGCGATTAGCGGTGCCATCACTACGCCGTCGCGTGGACTGGTGATCAGCAGATCGATCCCCTGCGCCACCAGCTCCTCAATGTCTAGCATCTGGCGAGGGGTAGAGCCTCGGGCATCGGTGTGCAAAAAGAGGATTTCAGGGTGGTTGGCAAACACCTCGGCGACCTCTCGTACCTGACTTGCCCGCCAGTCATTAGCCATATCATCCTGGGCAAAGCCGACGCGAAAAGTCGGCTGCTCGGCGAGGAGCGTTGCCGAGAAGACCACACCAATTAGCGTAAAAATCCAGCTTGCTTGTCGCATCGTTGCACTCCTTTATCGTTGAATTACAGAGGGGGTGGCCGCAGGGCGGCCTGGCACGCTTCGCCCGCACTTACCAACAGCTCACACTTCGGCGGGAGTCGTGGCAAGCTCCCGGCCCCCTCTCCCCCGACCCATAGCCGGGTAGCGCTCGGTAGGGTGGCGCATAGTTCATTGAGAAAGGCAAGAGTCCGTCTGGGAGGGGCATAACGACTGATCGAGATGCCGACAATATCGGCGGCGTAGGCATGGGCCGCATTGACCAGCTCACAGGGGGGTAGAGCGGCGTAAAAGTGGATACAGCGCACACCAATACTGCCGAGGGCCGCCGTTACCATCGCTCCGCCCAGGCTATGTAGCTCGCCCGGCGGAATCGCAATGAGCACCAGCGGTGTCCCCGCCTGCGGTGGTGCTTTGGGGGCCGTCAGCAGCAGGTTGTGGAGCAGATCGGCGATGCGATGTTCACGAAAAACGGGTAGCGCCCCCTGCGCCCAGCGCTCTCCAACGGCTCGCATCAGCGGTACCGCAACGTGGTCAACAAAGGGGATCACACCCTGCTGCTGCAGTTGTAGTTGCAGTTGCTGACAGAGATTGCTGGGATAATCGTTACACAATAACTCCTCCAGCCCGAGCAGAGGATCAAGCGCCGACGGTGAAGCGGGCGGAAGTGGCGCAGTACACGACTCGGTTGCGCTAAAAGCGGCTGCGGTGCGCACCCCGCTATCGAGCAGGCGCTTAATCTCACGCAAACGCGCTAAATCTTGCAAACTGTAGAGCCGCGCCCCGCTCTCCCTTCTATCCGGTTTCGGGAAGGCAAAGCGCTGCTCCCATTTGCGCAGCGCCGAGGTCGAAAGGCCCAGTTGCGAAGCGACTACCCCGATGGTCAGGCGTTGCGCCTCGCCCAAAGGGCGGTTACTGCCCTCCCCCTCAGTCTCGTCCACGTTCACCTCCCAACTGCTCCCGCAGATCGTGCAGGAGAGACTGCAAGTACTCTAGGCGCAGCGGTTTCTCCACCATGGCGACCACCTCAAGCCCTAGACAGGTGGCGAGGTTGGCGGTGATGCTAAGGTATTTTTCTCCATAGCCGCTAACCAACACCAGCGGCGTAGTGCAACCGCTGCGAGCCAGTGCCTCAATCAGCTCGACACCATCCATCTCCGGCATACAGATATCGGTGATGATGAGCATTGGCTGGAGCTGCGGCAGCTCCTCCAGCAAGGCGCAGGCCGAGGTGAGGGGACAGGCGGTAAAACCGGCGAGGGTCGCCACTTCAGCGATGTAATCGGCTAGTTCAGCCTCATCATCAATGATTAACGCCAAATAAGAATGGGATTGCGCGGCCAAGAGTACACCTACCGACTGGTTGTCAAGGGATCAGGCAGTTATAGTACAGCCTTGCAGCGGCATTGTCCAATACTAGGCTGGATAGGGGGTGCGACTCAAACCGACGCGCAAGGCCTTGTAGGGCGGTGCTTCAGGCTACCGGTCACCGCCCCAGATCGCCTTGGCAATATGCTCAACATGATAAGCGACCCAAGACCTCCTGCCGAAATCGTGCCGTACTGCCCAAAGCTTCACTTTGAGTCGCACCCGCTAGATAGTTGGATAGGTAGAGCAGAGAACAGAGGAGAACAGAGGAGAGGAGAGGAGAGGAGAGGAGAGGACGGAAGACAGAAAAGAGACCAAGCCAAAACCTAGAACCTAGAGCCTAGAGCCTAGAACCTAGAGCCTAGAGCCTAGAACCTAGAGCCTAGAGCCTAGAGCCTAGAGCCTAGAACCTAGAGCCTAGAACCTAGAACCTAGAGCCTA
>SLIM01000141.1 GCA_007135625.1 Gammaproteobacteria bacterium | reverse complement strand
GAACCTAGAACCTAGAACCTCTATTCAACATTCTGAATCTGCTCACGCATCTGTTCAATGAGGATCTTCATCTCCACCGCGCAGCGGGTCAGCTCCAGGTCATTGGACTTGGCCCCGAGAGTATTGGCTTCGCGGTTTAGCTCCTGCATCAAAAAATCGAGGCGGCGACCGATCGGTTCATTGCGCTCCAGCGTCTGCTCCACCTCATCAAGGTGATTGACCAATCGCTCCATCTCCTCAGCAACATCCAGTCGCTGGGTGAGCAGCAGCAACTCCTGCTCCAAACGCCCAGGATCGAGTTGAGCGATCACCTCCGCCAGCCGCTCGTGGAGCCGTCTACGCAGGGCCGCCAACACCTCGGGGATACGCTCCCTCGCTTGGATCACCAGTTGCCGCAGCAGCACACAGCGCTGGCGAATGCCTTGCGCCATGCGCTCCCCCTCAACCGCGCGACTGCGCTGCAGCTCCCCCAGGGTCTCCTCCAGCAGCGCGATAATCGCCTCGCTCTGTTCGCCAAGGTCGCCCGCCTCCACCTCCAACACCCCCGGCCAACTGAGAACATCCATAGTGCGCAGCGGTACCGTCTGGTGAATCAGGTTATCAACCTCAGCGGCGACCCCCAACAGTTGGCTGGCCAGCGGCAGGTTGAGGCGAAACGGTGCGGCAGCATTGGCGGCGGCCTCCAGGCGCAAACTGCACTCCACCTTGCCGCGCCCCAACCGCTGGGTGACCAGGCTACGCAGCGACGGCTCCAGCGCACGCAGCCCTTCGGGTAGACGGAGACTTAGCTCCAAAAAACGGTGGTTGACCGAACGAATCTCCCACCCTAAAGTGCCCTCGGCACTTCGTACCTCGCAGCGGGCAAAGGCTGTCATACTGTGAACCATGGGTCTTGTTATCCTTGTACTGCAACTAAAAAAGGGTAAAAGCGCAACGATTTTGCAGGCCCTGCCAGCCGAATTCGGTGTATGATAATGCGCTTGGACCCATTATGCACCTCTCATCTTCCTGATGACCCGGAGCGCCGCAGCACCGGCGCGGTGCAGCGGGAGGCAGCAGCGACCCACGGCGGGCTGTGCAGTGGTCACCAGACGACCGAGGTCGCCTCGCAGAAAACTCGACGCAAAGAGCAGAATACTAACCCTTTTCCATGAGCAATACCAGAAAAAGCCTACCCATAGGTACCGTGCTCGACTGCTATGTCATCATTAAGCTGATGGGGAGTGGCGGTTTCAGCCTAATCTATCTAGCCGAAGATATGGACACCGAAGAGAAGGTGGTGATCAAGGAGTACCTGCCGCGCAAGCTCGCTTCCCGTACCTCCGGGCTACAGGTCGTGGTCTCCAAGGATGCCCGAGAGGAGACCTTTAACAACGGGCGCAAGCTGTTCTACCAAGAGGCCAAGGCGCTAGCGACGCTCAAACACCCCAACATCGTCAAGGTGCGCCACTTCTTTCTGGCCAATGCGACCGCCTACCTCGTCATGGACTATGAGCGGGGAACCAACCTTGGAGCCTACGTGAAGCAGCGCAAAGGGGGACTCAGTACCGCCTTTCTGAACACTGTTTTTCCGCCAGTGCTGGATGCCCTCAGCCTGCTCCACCATCGCGGCCACCTCCATCTCGACATTAAGCCCAGCAACATCCACCTGCGTCCCGGTGGCAATCCGCTGCTACTTGACTTCGGTGCCGTCCACCAGTTCGCCACCACCCGCGCCAAGCAGCGCTCACAGGTCGTCACCCAAGGCTTCTCCCCTTACGAGCAGTACTACGCTGCGGGCTACGTCGGACCGTGGAGCGATGTCTACGCCATTGGTGCCAGTATGCGCACCTGTATTGAGGGCAAGCCGCCCCCGTCGGCGATTGAGCGCCACGCCCACGACACCCAGCGTCCGCTTTCGACCCTCTACAAGCGGCGCTATCCACTCTATCTGTTAGAGGTAATCGACTGGGCGATGGAGGTCGATCCACTACTGCGTCCGCAAAACGCAGGCGAGATGCTGGAGGCACTCAATAATCAACAAGGACGTCCCGACTATAGCGACCTCTCCGCGACGGTTTCCGGAAAGATCGACTACACGAAGGAGCCTTGAGGCATGAGTGTGACACGTTTTGAGATCTGCAAACAGAGCCGCCTGGGTAACCGCCGGATCAATCAGGATCGCTGCACCGTTTTGCAGTCGGTCAGCTACGCAATGCTAGCCCTTGGCGACGGCATGGGCGGCCACCCACGCGGCGAGATGGCGGCCCAGCTTCTGATGCAGAGTGCCGAGCAGAGCTTCTATCGTGAACCGAAGCCGATCGCCACCCCGCGTGATTTTCTCAAGCAGATCTTTCACGCCGCCCACAAAGAGATCCGCTCCTTCGGCTACGCCCAGACCCCGAGCATCGACCCACGCACCACCGGGGTCATCGCCTTGGTCCAAAACGGCATGGCCCACTGGGCGCACGTTGGCGACAGCCGTTTTTATCTGTTTCGCAAGGGCAAGCTCCTCACCCGTACCATCGACCACTCCTATGTGGAGCAGTTGCGCCAAGATGGGATCATCTCCGCCGAGGAGCGCGACCACCACCCCCAACGCCACTACGTCACCCGCTGTCTGGGCGGCACCCTCCATCCGCCACAGGTCACCTTTGGTGAATCGGCACGGCTGGTCGATGAGGATGTCCTGCTGCTGTGCAGCGACGGCTTCTGGGCGCATGTCGAAGAGGAGGAGATCGCCCTAGCCCTAAGCGGGGAAGAGCCGCTGGAACGGACGATCAGCCAGCTCGCCCGCGCCGCCGAGGCAGCGGCCCACCCAGAGAGCGATAACATCACCGTCGCCGCGCTACGCTGGCGCAATCCATCGCGCTGGATCCACACCAGCGCCACCAGTGACGCGCTCCAAAAGCCCGATGGCGACCGCCTCAATAGCGCGATTGATGAGTTGACCCAGGCGATTGACCTCTTTGAAAATAAAATTAAATAAAATGAAGGTGAATACCTCTTTTCTCCCTTATCCCCCCTCGCCTCTGCCCCCAGGAGCATACCCCGCATGAGACTCAGTAACCGCCCCCCCACGCACCTGCGCCCGATCCGCTTCACCCGCCACTTCACCCGCCACGCCGAAGGCGCAGTGTTCAGCGAATTCGGCGACACCCAAGTACTCTGCACCGCCAGCGTTAGCGAAGGGGTACCGCGCTTCCTCAGCGGCAAGGGGCAGGGGTGGATCACCGCCGAGTATGGAATGGTACCGCGTGCCACCCATACCCGCAGTGGACGTGAAGCCGCTAACGGCAAGCAGGGAGGGCGCACGGTTGAGATTCAACGGCTGATCGGACGCTCGCTACGTGCAGCGGTAGCGCTTGAGCAGCTCGGCGACCACACCATCACCCTCGATTGCGATGTCCTGCAAGCCGATGGCGGCACCCGCACCGCCGCCATTAGCGGGGCCTTCGTCGCCCTCCACGATGCCCTCAGCGGGCTGGTCGAGCGTGCTGCCCTCCCCGCCCTTCCGCTACGCCACTTCGTGGCCGCAGTTTCGGTCGGGATCGTCGCCGGAGAGCCGCTGCTCGACCTCGACTATAGCGAGGATGCCAACGCCGAGACCGACCTGAACGTCGTCATGAACCAGGCCGGAGAGCTGATCGAGATTCAGGGTACCGCCGAGGGCCAACCCTTTTCGCGTCACCAGCTCGACCAGATGCTCGCCCTCGCGACTTCGGGTATCCACCACATCATCGAGCTTCAGCAAGCCGCCCTGCAGCCGACTGCAACTCCCTTGACTCTTTGAGGTAACTTCGTCATGTCCTTCGGTTACGCCCACTCAACCGCTGCGGAAGCCAGCACCATCGCCGCCGTTGACCTCGGTTCCAACAGCTTTCACATGATTGTCGCCCGCGAGGAGAATGGACAGCTTCAGGTGATCGACCGTTTGCGCGAGATGGTTCGCCTCGGCGAGGGGTTAGATGAGGAGCTACGCCTCTCGCCCCAAGTGGCCGAACGGGCGCTGGCTTGCCTAGAGCGCTTCGGCCAGCGCCTCGCCTCCCTCACCCCCGGCAGCGTCGCAGCGGTGGGGACCAACACCTTGCGCCAGACCCAGGATGCGGAGACCTTTTTAGCCGCCGCCGAACGCGCCCTTGGCCACCCGATTGAGGTGATTGCCGGACGCGAAGAGGCGCGTCTGGTCTATCTCGGCGTGGCCCACGGCCTCGCCGCTAGTGAGGGACGACGGCTGGTGATCGATATCGGCGGCGGTAGCACCGAATTGATCATCGGCGAGGGCTTCTCGCCACTAGAGCGGGAGAGTATGCACTTAGGCTGCGTCGCCCATAGCCGCGCCTGGTTTAGCGACGGAGTGATTAGCGAACAGAGCATGGAGCAGGCGATTCTTGCCGCCCGGGTCGAGTTGCGCCCCGTAAAGAGCGCCTTTCGCGCCGGACGCTGGCAACAGGCCGTCGGCAGCTCGGGAACCATTCGTTCGATTCGCGATGTGGTGATTGCCGCTGGCTGGAGCGAGGAGGGGATCAGCCGTAGCGCACTAAAAAAGCTGCGTAAAGCGCTACTTGCCGCTGGCCATGTCGAGAAAATCCAGCTTGCCGGAGTGAGTGAAGAGCGCCGTCCGGTCTTTACCGGTGGGGTTGCAGTCCTTTCCGCCATTTTCAAGTCGCTGGAGATTGAGCACCTTGAGGTCTCCGACATGGCACTGCGCGAAGGGCTGCTGTATGAGATGGTCGGGCGCTTTCACCAAGGGGGCGATGTTCGCGAACAGACCGTCGCCGCCCTCGCCCAGCGCTACGGCAGCGACGCAGAGCAGGCCCAGCGGGTGGAGAAGATCGCCCTGGCGCTACTCGCCCAGGTCGCCACCCACTGGGGACTGGAGGGGGAGGAGTACGCCACCATGCTGCGCTGGGCCTGCCACCTGCACGAGATCGGCATCGCCCTCTCGCACAGCCAGTTCCACCGCCACGGGGCCTATCTCATCGCCAACTCCGACCTCCCCGGCTTTTCGCGCCGCCAACAGCAGATCCTCGCCACGCTGGTGCGCGGCCACCGGCGCAAGTTGAACCACGAACTCTATAGCGAACTGCCGGAGGCGATTCGCCGCTGCGTCTTGCAACTCACTCTGCTACTGCGCCTAGCGGTACTGCTCCACCGGGGCCGCTCCAGCACCACCAAACCACAAGTTACCCTAACCGCCGATAACACCACTCTGCAGCTTCATTTTCCCGAGGGGTGGCTTACCGACCACCCGCTGACCGGCACCGAACTACAGGCCGAGTCGAAACGGCTGCGCGGAGTCGGCTTTACCCTGGAGTTCCATTAATGGGCGGCAGGAGTTCGTGGCGCATCCACTACGCCGCACAACAGCTTAAGCAGGGCGGGGTGATCGCCTACCCCACCGAGGCGGTCTATGGGCTAGGCTGCGACCCCCTTCAGGCCGATGCCGTCGAGCGTATTTTTACCCTCAAAGGACGCCCCCGCCATAAGGGGATGATTCTCATCGCCGCCCACTGGGAGCAGCTTCTCGACTATATCGAGCTGCCCGAACCGTTGCAGATGGCCGCCCCCTTCGCCAGTTGGCCCGGCCCCCACACCTGGATCTTCCCCGCCCGCAGCGACCTCCCCCGCTGGCTCGCCACCCCCGACCAGACCCTCGCGGTGCGGGTCACCGCTCACCCCATCGCCGCCGCCCTCTGCCGTCACTGGGGCGGTGCCATCGTCTCGACCAGCGCCAACCGTAGCGGCCACCCCCCCGCCCGCTCACCCTTAGAACTCCGCCTTGCCTTTGGCAACCGCATCGACTATCTGCTCACCGGCCCCCTCGGCGGTGCCTCTCGACCCACCACCATCCGCGATGTCCGAACCGGTAGATGGCTGCGCTAGCCGAGGTTCGACCCGCCCCAGCCGCTCCTCCAGCAGTGCCACCCGCTGCACCAGGCGGGCGAGCTTCACCTCATTGCGTGAGCGCTCGATGTCCATCATGAGGATTTTGATGGTAATCGCCAGAAATCCGGCGAAAACGGGTATTACCGGTGGGTAGTGAACCCCTAGCAGCGCCGCAATCAGATCGGCGATTCGGGGGAAAACCCCGAGAACAGCAATTGCAAAAGCCGTTGGTAGCCACCACAAGGCGTAACGGGTATGGAGGTGGTCGCGGCGAACCAAGTAGAGGATAAGCAGGGCGGTCGCCACCCCAATCGAGCCAGAAATCCAGTGATTCATAAAGTTCTTCTCTAACGCTGCGGAGCGGGTTTAACGCCTATTTTAGCGCGAAGCGCGGAACTTTTCGGTAACTTTTTCGAACTCGCTCGCCACGCTGGCCAAAATTGCACGAGATGAAAACCATTTTGTAAAGTTGCAATTCGGCCCGGGAACGCAGTGGCAACGCTTCTCGCGAGGTGGTAACGTGTAGGCTTATCACCTGTCGAAGCGATGGAGAGCCTCTCCTCTCTTGCGTTAAAACCCGAAAGGAACCGTGCCATGAACCCGTCAGCCACCCGTAAAAAACTTCCTATTGGCATTCAGACCCTCGCCAAAATTCGCGAAGAGGGGTGCTACTACGTGGACAAGACCCCCTACATCTTGCGTTTGATCAGCGAGGGGAGCCACTACTTCCTCTCCCGCCCCCGAAGATTTGGCAAATCGCTGTTAGTCGATACCTTGGCCGAACTTTTTGCCGGTAATGAGCCGCTCTTTCGCGGGCTGGCGGTGCATGAGCAGTGGGCGTGGTCGATCCGCTATCCGGTGATTCGCTTGAGTTTTGCCG
>SLIM01000023.1 GCA_007135625.1 Gammaproteobacteria bacterium | reverse complement strand
GGCCCCCAGATCGGTCACGGCTCGTTGCAACCGAGGGGAGCAGTGACGAGTCCCTACCCCGGCACTCTCGGCAAATGGACGAAGAGTTCGTATTCAACTACTAAACAAAGTCTTTTAAACCTCAATAACACCTAGCGAGCTATGCCAGTAGAGTTTTTTTACCCGCACGGCGGATACTTGGCTCTTTCTCACAGGTGCTGGAGATCTTTTCCACGCGCTCTTCTGCCCAGGTTTCCATAGCCACTACCCCGACCCTTCGGAGTTCTTCAGCGATTTTCTCCTCTGCTGTGTCGGCAAGAATTACGTCTCCTTCTGCATTTTTTACAATGTAAATTAGATTTCGAATGACTTCTTTTAAGCGAGAATTTTTGTCGAGGTCATGAAAAAAATCCTCATCATTAAACTCATTTGTGGTCATGTCGTTTTTCCTCGTGTGCGGGTAGCCTTTCGCCTAGTATAGCTCAAAGCTTCACTTTGAGTCGCACCCTTTCGCATGAGCAAGGGGGCAAGGTGACAAGGGGAGCCATCCAAAGCGATGCCGTGGGCGGTGTGACACTACAAACCATAGGACAGCCACCTATTCTGGCGGCGCAACAGCTTCTGCGAAATACCCGAGTTATTTCAATACGTGGAGGCAAGGGCGCTTGGGTGGTATACCACCGATTGTAGAGCCATTTGAGGTTGCGCCCGAGCGCCCCCAGCGACTATACTCGAACCATGCCTACCCACGACCCAGCCTACAAGCAACTCTTTTCCCACCCCGAGATGGTGGCCGACCTGCTGCGCGGCTACGTCCACGAGGCCTGGGTGGGACAGATCGACTTCGCCACCCTGGAGCGCGTTCCCGACAGCTTTATCAGCGACGACCTGCGCGAGCGCGAGGACGACATCATCTGGCGGGTGCGCTGGGGCGACCGCTGGCTTTATCTCTACCTGCTCATTGAGTTCCAGTCCACCATAGACCGCCACATGGCAGTACGGCTGCTTGCCTACGTCGGCCTGCTCTACCAAGACCTCAAGCGCACCGAGCGGCTGGCCCCCAAAGAGCCTTTGCCGCCAGTCCTGCCGATCGTCCTCTACAACGGCGATGCCCCTTGGAGTGCCGCCACCGAACTGGCCGACCTCATGGAATCCGACCTCCCCGCCACCCTAGCCGGTTTTCAACCCCAACTGCGCTACCTCCTGCTCGACGAAGGCCGTATCGCCGACCATCCCGACCCCAGCCTGCGCAACCTCGCCTCGGCCCTATTCCGGCTCGAATTCAGCCTCGCCCCCGAAGATTTTCGGGCGGTGTGGGACCGGCTCTTTGAATGGATAAGCCACCCGAATCAAGACTCATTACGCCGCGCTTTCATCACGTGGGCAAACCGCATCGGCCTACGCCGCCACCTGCCCCACCTGAACGCAGGCGAATTGTACGACGCACAGGAGATTAGTATTATGCTTGCCACCCATACCACCGACTGGACTGTCCAGTGGAAACAACAAGGTCAGCAACAAGGCGAAAGCCGCCTGCTGCGCCGCCAGCTTCAGTGCCGATTCGGCCCGAACCTGCCGGACTGGGTTGACGAGAAGCTGGGTTATGCCGATACTGACCAACTGGAGGCTTGGGGGGAGGCGCTGCTAAGTGCGCCGACGCTAGAGGCCGTGTTTGAAGAAGTGAAATAGTAATGTGGCTCTGGGGTATTCCCAGGCCATCAAGATCCGCCATCGGCGGGAGGTGTACAGATGACGACCCACAGCACGGATGAACAGACGAGCGATGCCACCGAACCGAGCTTGGAGAGCGCTTTTGTCGCTTGGTTCAAGGAAGTCGGCCTGCCCCGGCACCTGCCTGGCGTGGAGACCGATCAGATCAAGACAATGAAAGACGTGTCCGATTTCCTGGATTCACGCGACTGGTCGAAGGAGTGGAAATCGGGGCGTTAGGTGCTGTAGGGCGGAACCAAGCACCTAGTCGAAAAATACGGCGACCAGATGCTCTCTGTTCGATACCAGTACGACCCGAAGACGAGTTACGCGTGGTCTGCATAAATATTTTTTTGGGAAAGGTTGGATGAGGCGACCTTCCCAGTGATCCCCTGCGCGGTATGGGATCAGGCAGCGGTAGCAATCCGATACGTTCTGCTAGGAAGGCGGCGGAATCGGCCCAGCGAAGGGGCGGTAGTGGCTGCTCACGCTGGGGCGGTCGTTAATCGGTTGGCCATTGATCTCCAGCCAGGCGTGGGCGGTAAAGGCTTTGCTATCCTTATGGACACCAATGCGCAGGTCGCAGGCGATGCCGTGGCGCTGGAGCAGGTGGGCGAGCCACAGCGAGCGCGAGAGGCAGTTGCCCCCGCTAAGACCGTAGCGGCGGGCGAGGGCGAGGGCGCGGTGGCAGCGTACCAAGGTCGGCTGGAGCAGGTCGGCGCTGCGGGCCGAGGTCGGCTGGAGCGGGTCGGCGCTGCGTACCAAGGTCGGCTGGAGCGGGTCAGCGCTGCGGGCCGAGGTGGCGAGTAGCCGTTGACTGCGTTTTAGGCCGAGCAGGCGCAGGCTGAGGTGGGTCAGCGGTAGCCCGATCAGCGAGCGGTAGAGCAGCCGACGGGTGGAGCGGTCGAGTTGGCGAAAGTGGTGGAGCTTATGGCGAAGCATTGGACTCTTATGGCGGAGCATTGAATTATCGGGCGGAGCATTGGGCTATCGGGCAGAACATTAAACTACCGCGCAGAGCTATCGGGAAGCCGAATCAACCCTTCGGCAGCGAGTTCATTCAGCAGTTGCGCGATGTCGCTGCGCAGGCGCGACTCTTCAACCTGATAGCGCTGCAGCAGGGCAGTGAGGGCGCGTTCGCTGTCGCCATGTTCCGCCAGTTGCAGCCAGATCTCGCGTGCCACCGGATTGAGTCCAAAATAGTGCTCATTCTGCAGGTTCAGGATCACGGCCTCCTCTTCGACCTCCTGGAAGAGCGCATGTTCAGGGATGATAATTTGGTTGGGCAGGGTAGTGTGCATAGCGGTTACTGGGGTAGTTGCAGATCGGTCAGATGGTAGCACAAGGTGGGCGTGAGGGACAGCGCAAGCGCATCGGTTTGCGTTTCCAACGAGGCGTAAGGGTCGCTTTCTCTCCTCGGATGTGGTAATATAGCCCCGGATTTTGCGAGGTGGAGAGGTTGTTATCTCGCAAATAATGGTATAACGATTTCCCCATGAGAGAGGTTTTGTATGCAACGTTGGTTTGTGGTATTTACCAAGCCACGCCGTGAGCAGGAGGCTGCGGAGCAGTTGCGCAACCAGGGTTTTGAACTCTTTCTGCCACTGCTTGAGCAGCAGAAGCGGCGACGGGGTCAGTGGACGGTGGTCATCGAGCCGCTCTTTCCCCGCTACCTGTTTCTCTACGTCGATCCCGACCAGGTCTCGGTAGCCCCAGTCCGCTCCACCCTTGGGGTAAGCGGTTTTGTCCGCTTTGGCGGGGTGATGAGCGAGTTGCCGCAGTCGGTGATCGATTATCTGAAGGGGCGCTGCGCTCCCGGTAGTGAGCTGATTCAGCCACAACGTTCGCGCTTTGTTAGCGGCGATCAGGTCGAGATTGTGGAGGGTCCCTTTGCCGGTATTACCGCTATTTTTCAACAGCAGAGGGGGGAGGATCGCGCTCTGATTCTGGTTGAACTGTTGGGAAAAGCCAATCGCCTGACTATTTTGACCGATCTGCTAACCCCGGTGGAGCCGTAGAGAGTCTGCGCTGGCAAGGAGCTGGTCAAGCCAGATCGCGGCCTCCCGGTATTGCAGATGCTCAATTAACTGCTGAAGTTGCTCAACCTGCTGCGCTGGACAGTGCTGCTTCAGGGAGTTGAGAATCGGGTGGAGCTGGCGATCAGAAATAACGCGGTTGGTGCGCAGTGCGCTAGAGAGCTGCTCAATGGCGGCGGCGAGCTGTTCGGGGGCGAGAGAGGCGGTGTTGGGGGGGGCAGGTTGGAGGGTGGCCAGTTGCTGCCGAACCTCTTCTAACGTGTCGAGGAAGTGCTGCCGGGCGGTGTCGCTGATCGGCTGCTGTTGGTGCAGATGATCTTCCAAGTTGGTGGCCAGGGTAGCGAGCTGGGTCGCTCCGGCTTGACCGGCTAGCCCTTTGAGGGTGTGCAGGGTGGCGGCTAGAGTGTTGTTGCTGTCGTCGTGGAGTTGCTGCGGCAAGTTGCAAAGCTGGTTGTTGAGTTGATCGGAAAACAAATGGAGAATCTTGAGGTATAACTGGGTGTCGCCATCCACCGAGCGCAGCCCCCGAACCAGGTCAAAGCCCTTTAGGCGGTTCGGTAGCACACCGCTGGAGGTGGGGGGCAGGGGGGTGTCGGGGGTCTTCTTTTTGAGCCATTGGCAGAGTGTTTGGTAGAGTTTGGCGCGGTTAATCGGTTTGGCCAGATGGTCGTTCATTCCGGCATCTAGGGCCTGCTTGCGATCCTCCTCCAGGACTGCCGCTGAGAGGGCGATAATCGGTAGCTCGGGGTGTTGCTGGCGGATCTGTCGGGTCGCCTCCAGGCCGTCCATGACCGGCATCTGAATATCCATGAGGATTAGGTCGAAGGGTTGGTGGCGGGCGAGTGTGACGGCTTCGGCTCCGTGGTTGGCAATGGTGATCTGCATACCGCTATCGCCGAGCATTCCAATAACAACTTCCTGGTTTAAGTTATTGTCTTCGACCAGCAAAATGGAGAGGCCCTCGAAGGTCGTGCGGCCCGCTTCCAGGCTGGAGAGTGCCGGGAGCGACTCTTCGGGAGGGAGGCTGGTGCAGCGGAGCAGGGGTAGCGTAAAGCGGAAGCAGCTCCCCTCACCGAGGGTGGACTGGACTTCTAGTTTGCCGCCCATGAGTTCGACTAGCCGCTTGCTGATCGTCAATCCCAGACCGGTGCCGCCATATTTGCGGGTGGTCGAGGTGTCGGCTTGGGAGAAGGCTTGAAACAGCCGATTAAGCTGCTCTTCGCTCATGCCGATTCCTTGGTCGCTGACCGCAAAGCGCAGCTCTACCTGCTCCTCTTGTTGGTCGAGATGTTGAATGGAGAGGATGACTTCTCCCCGATGGGTAAACTTAATGGCGTTGCTGAGGAGGTTGGTGAGTACCTGTCCTAGGCGGAGGGCATCGCCCTCAAGCACTTCGGGTACTTGGTTTTCAACTTTTAGTTGTAGCGTGATCTGTTTGGCGTGGGTCGCTTGCTCAAATAGCGACTGAATCTGTTCGAGTAGGGTGCTGAGGCGAAAGGGGTGGGGGTCGAGCTGGAGTTTTCCCGACTCAATTTTGGAGTAGTCGAGGATGTCGTTAATAATCGCTAGCAGCATTTGGGAGGAGCTGTGGATTTTGTTGAGTCGATCTCGCTGTTCGGCGGTCAGGTCGTTATGCAGCAGCAGTTCGCTGAGTCCGATGATGGCGTTCATCGGGGTGCGAATTTCGTGGCTCATGTTGGCGAGAAAGTCGCCTTTGGCGCGACTGGCAGCCTCGGCGGCTTCGCGCGAGGCGATCAGTTCGCGCTCGCTCTCTTTTTGTATGGTGATGTCGCGGGCGATGCCGGTAAAGCGTCGCTCTTTGCCGATTACCATTTCGCTAACGGTGATCATTAGCGGGAAGGTGGTGCCGTTACGACGTTGTGCGGTCACCTCGGTACTCTTGCCGATGATTTTAGGGGTTGCTCCCTCTAGGTATCTGTGCAGATAGTGGTTGTGTTCGGAGCGGTGTGGCTCTGGCATGAGCAGGTTGATGTTGTGGCCGATGCTCTCCTCGGCGCTGTAGCCGAACATCTTTTGGGCGGCGGGGTTGAAGGTGAGGATCTCGCCTTGCTGGTCGATGGTGATAATGGCATCTGCGGCGCTCTCCAGAATCGCTTGAATGCTGAGAGTCTGCTCCTCAACGAGCTCGCTGAGGTGGTCGCGGTGGTTGCGTAGCTCCTGCTCCATCGCTTTGCGCTCGGAGATGTCGGAGAGCAGGGTGAGGCGTACATAGCGCCCATCGAGCCATTTAACAGCGTGGTCACGCGATTCGTACCAGCGGCCATTCTTTTCACACTTCACTTCCCAAACGAGGTTTTGGTTGGGGCTGCCGTCGGCGGTGAAGAGCTGGTCGGCATGGCAGAAGGTGCAGGGGGCGGACTGTCCCTGAATTGCGCTCCAACAGGTGAGGTTGATCACATCACCAAAGAGTTGCCGACCGGTTTCGTTGATGTAGAGAATCTTGTGGCTCTCCAGGTCGCTCACATACACGACCGCATCGAGGGCGTTAAAGACGGTCTGAAGTCGCATCTCACTCTCTAGCCGTTCGGCAACGGCCTGTTTTTGTACGGTGATGTCGTTGTGGGCGATCACCGCTCCCCCTTCGGCACGGCGCAGCGGGGTGACTCGCATCAGGAACCAGCGCTGCTGGTTTTGTGCGTGGCAGGGGTACTCCATCTCAAACAGCGGGACACGCCCGGCGAGGATCTCGCGCAGTCCGGCCATTGCCTGTTGCGCATCATGATATTCGCGACTGTCGCTGCCGCACACGCAAGCGGCGAAGTAGCTTGCGCCGATGTCGAAACTTTTGAAGTCTTGTGCTTGGTTGTGGCGGGCAAAGTCGCGCCACGCCTCATTAATCGCAATAATCTGCCCCTCGCCGTCAACTACACAGATATTGGCGTTTAGGGAGTTGAGAATGTCGCCGCGCAGGATGTCGGCCTGACGGCGCAGTAGCTCGTTCTCTTTGACTTGGGTGAGGTCGACGTAGGTGATGACCACTCCGCTGACTTGGTGAAAGCTGTCGCGGTAGGGGTGGATACGTTGCAGCAGCGAGAGCTGGTT
>SLIM01000120.1 GCA_007135625.1 Gammaproteobacteria bacterium | reverse complement strand
GCAAGGAGAGGTTGAGAGCGCCCCGCCGCAGGCAGCGCTAGCCGCCGCCGCACCACCCCACGCGCAAGAGAAAAATGCGGAGAGTGCGCAAGCAGCGCTGCTTCTGCGCCTTAGCAGCGCGATGGAGACTCCGACAGCACAGCAGCAGGAGGAGTACGAGACCCTCTATAGTGTTTTTGGGGAGATGCTCGATCCCGAGGAGTCCAAACCCGCAGCACAACCCCAAGTCGCCGCACCAAAAGCCGCACCAGCGCAGCAGCAGAGACCGCCCGCTCCAGCCAAGCAGCAGACCACCCCGGCCCATAGTCGTGGTGCTGATCGCCAAGCAGAGAGGCCAGCCGCCGCAGCGCAGCAGGCGGCACCTGCCCCGGCCAAGAAGGCGACAGCCACCCCTGCGCCCCAAGCCGTACCGGCCAAAGCTGCACCCCCCGCCGCTGCCACAAAACCCGCTGCTGCCGCAAAACCGGTCGCTGCCGCAAAACCGGCTGCTGCCACAAAACCGGCCGCCGAGGTGCAGGGCAAAGAGCTGGCCAAAGCGAGCGCGACCCCCGCCGTGAAAAAACCGGGGCAGCCCGAGTCCAGCACTCCGGCGGCGGATAGTGTGGAGAAGGGGGAGCGCAGCGAGCGGGTCTTCAAGAAGAGCGTGCGGGTCGATGCCGACAAAATTGATGCCCTCATGAACCAGGTTGGCGAACTGATCGTAGACCGCTCCTACTTCTTCACCCTCTACAACGAGATGCACGAGCTACAAAACCACCTCAAAGAAGATCTCGGGGTCGATCCGCGTGATCTCAAGCAGGTACGCCTCTTCACCTACCGTCTTGGTGAGGCGATCTCCTCCCTTAGTCGCACCTCCAACGACCTTCAAGAGGGGGTGATGAAGGTGCGAATGCTGCCCATTTCGCAGATCTTCAACCGCTACCCACGGCTTATTCACGACCTCACCAATCGCACTAACAAGCGGGTAAATCTGCTGATTAAGGGGGAAGATACCGAGCTGGATAAGATGATTGTTGAGGAGCTATCCGACCCCCTGATCCATATCATTCGTAATGCCGTCGATCATGGCTTTGAGCCGATGGATGAGCGGCGACGGCTGGGGAAACCGGAAGAGGGAACCTTGGTGGTTGAAGCCTACCAAGAGAGTAATCACATTGTGATTGAGGTGCGCGACGATGGGCGCGGCATCGACACTGGCCGGATTAAGGCGAAGGCGCTGGAGAAGAAAATCCATAATAAAGATGAGCTGGATCGAATGTCGCAGCGCGACCTCATGCGGATGATTATGCACCCCGGCTTCTCTACCGCCGATACCATCTCGCGCACTTCGGGGCGTGGTGTGGGCATGGATGTGGCCAAAAAGAATATCGAAAAACTCAACGGCACCATTGAGATTGAGTCGCAACTCGGGTTGGGTACCCAGATTCGCCTCAAGATTCCGCTGACCCTGGCGATTATCCCCGCGCTATTGGTGCGGGTCGGCAGCGACTCCTTCACCATCCCGCTCTCCAATGTTGAGGAGACTCTGCGCATCTACGAAGAGGAGACCTCCACCATTGAGGGGACGGAGGTCGTCCACCTGCGCGGGCGTACCATGCCGATTTTTCGTTTAAGCGTCTTGTTTAACTTGGATCTTGAGCAGCGTGCGATTGAGAAGTCGTTTGTGGTGGTGGTCAACGCGGGGTCGGAGCAGGTTGGCCTGGTGGTCGATGAGCTGGTTGGCCAAGAAGAGGTGGTGATTAAACCGTTGGTCGATTACTTGCAGGAGCGCAGCGGTTTCTCCGGGGCAACGATCATCGGCGATGGGCGGATCTCCCTGATTCTGGATATTTACGAACTCATCAACATGACCGCAGGGAATCAAATCAGGCGGATTCGGGAGCGTGAGCATGTGCGTAAAACCGCTGCCCAGATTGCCCAGCAGAAACGCTCTGGAGCCAAACAGCCGCAGCAGAAAACACTGCATTAACCGTAATTTGGCGTGTTACTCGAAGCGGGGCGCGGTCACCAAGCAAAAGGTGTTCCGTTGCCCCCGGAGTCGAACCAGGAGGATAGCTTGGAAAAGGAAAAGATACGCGTTCTGGTCGTTGATGATGCCGCCTTTATGATTAAGGCGGTGAGCGACCTGCTGGCGAACGATCCCCAGATTGAGGTGCTGGGTTCAGCGCGCAATGGCCAAGAGGGCCTGGAGAAGATCAAGGCGTTGCAGCCCGATGTCATCACCCTGGATGTCGATATGCCGGTGATGGATGGTCTGCGCACGGTACGCCACATTATGATCGAAAATCCGGTTCCGGTGGTGATGCTCAGCTCCCTGTTTAGCGATGGGGCGATCACCTTTGAGGCGCTACGCCTCGGGGTCGTCGACTTTCTACCCAAGCCCTCAGGCGCGATCTCGCAAGATATCGAAGAGGCTAAACACCAGATTATTGATCGGGTGAAAATCGCCGCATCGGTGAATATGTACAATATTCATCGCGTCAAGATCGATCCCAATGAGTCCGATAGCCAGTTGGAGGATCGTTATACTTTTCAACCTCTCGACTACATGGTTGCGATCGGCACCACCCTCGGAGGCCCCAACACGGTGATTCGTCTGCTCGCCCAACTCTCCCCCAAACTGCCAGCGGCAGTGGTTGTGCAGCAGGAGATCTCCTACAAGATCCTGGAGGCCTTTGTGCGCAAGTTTGATGAGCATGTTGCCTGGCGGATCGAGGTGGCACGTGACGGCCAACCTATTGAGCAAGGAACCTGCTATATTGGAACTACCGACCAGTCGATCACGCTGGATGCCGATGAAGATGGGGGGGCTTTTCTGCGCATTGAGACGGAGAAGCCAGCGCGGCCACTCAATGATCTCTTCACCTCGGTGGCCAATGTTTTTGAGTCCCGTGCCATCGGGGTTCTACTGACCGGAGTCGGGGACGATGGTGCTGATGGTTTTGGGGTCATTCGCAGCCGCTCCGGGGTGACGATTGCCCAAACCACTAACACCTGTGTCTATCCAAATCTGACTGAATATGCTATTGAACGCGGTACCGTCGATCATGTTGTTGATGAGGTCGATCTGGCCGCCCGGATTGAGGTCTCAATGAATCCATGATCATCGTCTGTGACCAGTGCAAAACCCGCTTTCGGCTAGAAGATAGCGCGGTCAATCGGGAGATCTTCAAGGCCCGCTGTGCCAAGTGTCACCACATTTTTGTGGTTGACCGTCGCCCTCCTGACGAAACCCCTTTGGTATTGCAGGAGGAGCAGATCCTCCCCGATGCCAACTATAAAATTCTCACCATCTGCAATCAGAAGGGGGGGGTCGCCAAGACCTCCACCTGCATCAACCTCGGGGCCGCCCTTACGCTACACGGCAAGCGGGTGCTGCTGGTCGATTTCGATGTGCAGGCCAATCTTAGCGACCAGCTCGGGGTGAGTGGCAAGCGCTCCTTCTACGATGTCTTGAGTATGGAATCAACCAGTGAACTCTCTAAGGTGATCCTGCGGGTCGAGCCGAACCTCTTCTGCCTCCCCTCCAATAACAAAATGGCGCTGCTGCCGAAGAACTGCCTTTCTAAAAAAGGATTTGAGCGCATCCTCGGGGAGCATCTGCGGCGAGTCGCCAGCTTCTTTGACTATGTACTGATCGACACCCCGCCGTCACTCGATTTTTTTACCATTAACGCCCTCATGGCCTCTGACTTTGCAATTATTACCACCCAGGCAGAGTATCTTGCGCTGAAAGGGGTGGGTCATGTTGAAAATATCATTGATGTGCTTCGGCAAAAAACCGGTCACCAGCTCGACTACAAGATATTGATTAATATGTATGAACCCGAGAACACCGCATCACAGGCAGTATGTCGCGCCTTGAAAAGACGCTATCCAGCGCATATCTTCGCCACCGAGGTGACGCGGGATGTCAAGGTTCAGGAGTCGCAGATTCTCCGCTCCTCGGTGATCCGTTATGACCCCAAGGCCAGCGCCAGCCGTCAATACCTGGCCTTAGCCGATGAGATCCTCCGGTTTCAAACCTAACCTTTGTTCTTCTTGGATTCTGCTTTCTATGAACACTCGCCTGAGTCGCTTACAAAAGGATTGATATCGCGTGAACAACTGGAGAGGGGCAGGTTGGCTGCTCCCAGCATCTTCTTTTTTGATTATTCTGCTGCTTTGGGAGCTGGTCAGTCGCTTCAGCGGATGGAGTAGTCAGGTTTTTCCGGGGCCGCTGCGGGTGCTGGAGAGTATCGGCGAGATGCTTCAGGATGGCACCCTGCTGCAACACGCAGCGGCCAGCCTCTACCGCGTCACCGTCGGCTTCTACATCGCCGCGCTGCTCGGCATTCCGCTCGGGATTCTGATTGGACGGGTGGCGCTCGCCTACCGCATGCTCAACCCGCTGATTCAGTTTTTGCGCCCGATCTCCCCGCTGGCGTGGATACCACTGGCGATGCTCTGGTTTGGAATTGGTGATAAACCGGCAATTTTTTTGATTTTTCTCGCCAGCTTCTTTCCCATTGTGGTCTCTACTGCGGTGGCGGTGAGTGCAATCAACCCGATCTACTTTCAGGTCGCCGCCAACTTTCGCCTCTCCCGTCGCGAGGTCGCCTTTCGGGTGGTCATTCCGGCGATTCTGCCCGATGTGGTTACCGCGCTACGCATTAGCGTCTCTATCGCCTGGTTGGTAGTGGTTGCGGCGGAGATGATTGCGGTACAGTCGGGCTTGGGCTATCTGATCCTCGACTCGCGCAACGCCCTGCGCATGGACTACGTGATGGTAGGCATGATTGTGATCGGCCTGATCGGGGTGCTGCTGGACTATGTGATGAAAGGGCTGGGGCGGCTCGAATCGACCGCCTGGGCGCGTAAATCATCCACCTGAGAGGGCGCGAGCGATGGCACATATTAAAATCGAAAATCTGGTCAAAGCCTACGAAAATCGCCGCAAGCAGCGGCGTAAAGGCGACCCGGTCAGTGTTGGCGAGATGATTAAGGTTCTCGATAACATCAACCTGGAGTTTGCCGATGGGGAGATGGTCTGCATCCTTGGCCCCTCCGGTTGCGGCAAATCGACCATGCTCAAGATCCTTGCTGGCTTCGACACCGCCACCAGCGGGCGGATCCTCGTGGATGGACGCGAGGTGAAGGAGCCGACCTCCGACTACATCTTTGTTTTTCAGCACAGCGGCCTGCTCCCTTGGATGACGGTCTGGCAGAATGTTGAGCTGGGACTGCGCCACATGGAGGATGCGGCGCAGAAGGAGGCGCAGATTCAGGAGTACATCGATATGGTGGAACTGACCAACTCTGAGCAGCACTACCCCCACCAGCTCTCTGGCGGAATGCAGCGCCGCGCCGAGCTGGCCCGCGCCCTGGTGGTCAATCCCGATATGCTGATTATGGATGAACCCTTTACCGGCCTCGACTTTCTGACCCGCATGAAGATGCGCGAAGAGGTGGTCAATATGCACGAGTTCATCGGTAAGAGCATCCTGATGGTGACCCATGATATTGATGATGCTCTGGTGATGGCTGACCACATCGTGGTGATGGGTGACAACCCGACCCAGGTTAAAATGGATCGTCTGCTGCGCTTTGACCGTCCGCGAGATGTCAGTACCGGTGAGCTGGCCGAGATTCGTGACGAGATCTACTTTATGCTGGGGGTTAGCTATGTGGTCTAAACTGCGTGGCTGGGCCGTCGCCAATCGCCCGTTGCTGCTGCGCATCGGTCTGGCGATTGGCTGGCTGCTGCTAATCGCCTTCGCCCACTGGCGGCTCAACTTCGAACACGGTACCGCACGGGTGATCAATATCGGCTATATGCCGGTGGTGACCAACCTCGCCGCCCCACTGCTCGACTACACCAGCCGGGAAAATGAGAAAGTCCGCTTTCGGGCGCTTAAGTTTACCTCTTTTGCCGAAATGGCCGAGGCGCTGCGCAACGATCAGATTCAGGTCGCCTTTATGATCGCCCCGCTGTCGGTGGTGATGCGTCAGCAGGGGGAGGATGTTAAGGTGGTGATGATCGGCAACCGCCATGAGAGTACCCTGGTGGCCCGTGCCGATTTGGGAATTACCCATGTCGATGAGCTGGTAGGGCGTACCATCGCGGTGCCGATGCGCTTCTCTGGCCACAATCTGATTGTGCGTCGGCTGCTGGAGGAGAACCACCTGGAGGGGCGGGTGCGGGTGGTGGAGATGAACCCCCCCGATATGGCCTCGGCGATGGTCTCCGGGGTGCTCGATGCCTACTATGTCGGCGAGCCGTTCGCCGCCCAGACCCTCTATACCGGCCACTCGACCTTGGTGCAGTATGTTGAAGATGTCTGGCCGAAGTTTATTGGTAATCTGGTGGTGGTACGCAACGATCTGATTGAAAACGATGCTGACCTGGTGCAGATGATGGTCGAGAGTTCTGCCCGCACCGGGGTGTGGGCCGCGAAGAATCCACATGAGGTGGCCCGCATCGCCTCACGCTACTGGAATCAGTCGCCAGAGGTGATCTACTACGCCCTGACTCGCCCGGAGAAGCGGGTTCGCTATAACCTGTATGAGCCGAAAGAGGAGGAGATGCAGGAGATGGCCGATATGATGGTCGCCTTCGGGCTAATCGAGAGCAATAACATTGAGGGCTTGGTCGAACCGCGCTTTGCGCGTAGTGTCAACTTGGAAGGGGCCGAGGATCTGGAACGCGGGCGGTGAGGTTCGAGGTTCGAGGTTCGAGGTTCGAGGTTCGAGGTTCGAGGTTCGAGGTTCGAGGTTCGAGGTTCGAGGTTCGAGGTTCGACGGGACGTGATTTCTGCCCTGGAGTTCCG
>SLIM01000238.1 GCA_007135625.1 Gammaproteobacteria bacterium | reverse complement strand
TTCTGCGCCAACTACACGCCTTCTATCAAAACGAATTGCGAAATCGCATAGATGAAATATCGACGCAAGAACCCGATATGGCTGACTTATTACACATTGTTAAAAACAATGAGACGTTTGGTACGGAGTACCGAGGCACCGAAGGAATCTATCATTTTCTAAAAAACTTAAATGACCTTGTGCGTTTATCTGCAAAGCTGGAGGTTGAGTTTCCATTCGACCAGTACGACGAAGTTCATGAAATACCAATTATTGAAGTGGAGTTCGCTCATCTGCGTCAAATGCAAGAGTCTAAGGGACGCTTGACCTTGTTAGACACACCAGGCCCCAATGAGTCTGGCCAACCCCACTTGCGCAAGATGCTCAGGGAGCAGTTGGCAAAAGCATCTGCGGTTTTGGCGGTTCTCGACTACACGCAGCTCAAATCCGATGCCGATGCTGAGGTCCGCAGAGAACTTCTTGAAATCTCACGTGTTGCAGATGGACGCTTATATGTGCTGGTCAACAAGTTTGATCAAAAGGATAAAAATGGTGATGGGGAAGAAGACGTTAAAAGTTATGTATCAAAAACATTAATGGAAAATGCGCTGCAAGATGGGCATATTTTTCCTGTCTCCTCGAAGTCGGCATATTTGGCAAATCACGCACTGCATGAGATAGCACTTCACAAGCGCCTACCCGATTCCGATTCTAATGATTGGGTGGCGGATTTTGGTAAAGAGGCGATGGGGTGTCTCTGGGAATCAAAGATTAAAAATTCAGAAGAGGCTTTGGCGAGTGCAAAAGCTCTCTGGGAGGGCTCACTGTTCGGCCAGCCGATGGAGAGCGTGATCCGCACAGCCCACTCCCGCGTAGCGGCCTATACGCTTGACTCAGCCGCATCAAAGCTCATTGACCTCACCAGCAAACTACATAATTTTCTTGGTGTGCGGGAGGATTCTTTTTCTAAAAATGCCTCAGAATTAAAAGCCCAAATTGGGGCGTTAATGGAGGATATAAGAAGGGTCGAAGAGGCAGAGAAGAGAGCAAGTGAGCAACTAAATAACGTCCTCTCTGAGATTGATAAACAATCTAACTATATTTTCCAGGAAGCTAAAGGTGGGCTAATTAGCTCCTTGAATGATTATTTTCAGGAAGGAAAAAAAATAGAGAAAAGGCAAAGCGAATTAGCCATACAAAACAGAAACAAACGGGCGGCACCGAAAAAGCAGCAAGAAAAAACAGATGAAAACAACTTCATGAACAATCTCAAAGAAGTTGTTTCTGAGATATTTTGTAAGCCCCAAGATGCGAATTCATCCAGGAACGCACCCGACTTCGATCCAAGTAGCCCTTTAATGAAATTCAATGATCGCAGGGAAGCAGGAAAGTTAATTGACAAAATTCGAGGTTCCGTAGAGATTTCCACAAAAGATATGGAGAGCAAACTAGCCAAGGCAATTCAGTATTTGCAGGATGAGATGCGCAATAGTTTTTCAGCGGACATCACGAAGACCGCCGAAGAAATTGCTGATAGCATAAAAGATCACATGTCTGTTGGCGGTTTTTCTATTGAGCTACCAGTACACAAGCCGCATCTTCCATCTCTGAGGATATCAAGTGCTGAATTATTGGATAACATGGTGCATCAAAAAACCAGAGATGTTACCCGTCACCGGAGACAGAGTAACGCATGGGGTACTGTCTGTAGCTGGTTTAACACAGATGACTGGGGCTGGGAACCCTATAGCGTAGAAGAAGACTATTTTGAAATTGATATACGAGAGATTCGAAAATCTGTTTTAGGTGGTATTGATCGATCATTCGAGCAGTTTCAAAAGTCGATTTCGTCGTCCATCAAAAAACCCTTACAAGAAGATATATCTTCTTATTTTAATCAATTTAAGTCTGAGATTGAGTCAATTCGTGGCACCCTCTTGCAGAGTATGCGAGACAAAGAGTCTAGTCTAGAGGAGCAAAAGGTACTGGCACAGCGGATCGGGCAACTGCGAAAAAACGTACCTCCCCTACTCCGTGATAGTCATGGACTCAGCACAGACATAAAGCCTTTACTACAAGACACCGAAGCCTCAACATGAATTATCCAGCAATACCAAAGGATGCAGAGATCTGCCGGGTGCTAACCTGCCTGCACCAAAAGTTTATTGTTGACTTTGCCAATGGCATTGATGTGGCTCGTGACCATCAGCGCGTACAAAGAGAGCGCAGTGGCTTCTACGCACGTCTTCGCGACGGCCTGAGCGGTAAAGGTGCCAGACGTCAGGCAGAGATCAACGCACCCCTGATCGACGGTGTTGAGGCTTCGCTGCACTGGTTGACCGAACTCACAGAGTCGCTGGCGCATAGCCATCTGGCCATTGCGCGGGTTAACGAGCGGGTGAATAGTATCAAACAGGAGATGGCTACACTTGCAAACTACTCCTTTGAGACGCGCCAAGGGTTGCAAGAAGTGGCACAGCGCCTGAATAACCGCTGCGATAAGATTGAGGAAGAGGTCGCCCGTATCGACTTCGTGCAGCGTGTGCAGCGAAACCTGAGCGCGGTATTTGCACGCTGGGAAGGCGGGCGTTTTGAGTCCCTCTCCCCCGCTGGTCGCTGCTTTGCCGCGTTGGAGGAGTTACGCTGGGGTGACTTCGGCGACTATTGCCGCATCCATACCGGGCAGGAGCGACAACAGTTCCTGCAAGAGGCCACGAATCGAGCGATTGCACAACTCAAACGCGACTTGCAATCCACAGCATCTGAGCGCTTTGGCGCAACGCTCTGGTTAAAACCCCCGGCAGGAGAGAGTACCCTACCGAATGCTGCTGAGGCGCTCGCATACCTCGCCGAAGAGTACCCACCGCAACAAAATCCCTTCGTTTTTGTCAGCGCTCATGCTGTAGAGCAATTACCGCTGCATGTACCGAGAATCATGTCCGCTACCCGTCTGAGCGAGACGCTGGTTGAAGAGGTCTTCACAAGGGATATTTATGCGTAAAGTCGCAAAGGTTGGTCTGGTGCTATCTGGAGGGGGTGCCAAAGGGGCTTATCAAGTTGGCGTGGTTAAAGGGTTGGTGGCGTTAGGTATCGAAGTCGATGTAATCGCCGGAGCCAGTATAGGCGCTCTTAATGGTGGAGTCATCGCCTGTGCGGGGTCTCTCACCCAGGCGGCAGGACGCTTGGAGGCGCTTTGGGAAACTCTGGCAGAGGAGACCCCGATCTCTGTAGAAAACCCGTTGGGCGCACTCTCCTACCTCGTGCTTTTGTCTGCAAGCGGCCTCAAGATGAAGATGGCCTTGCTACTGGCACAACGCGCAGCACAACTCGCGGGTATCCCTTTTCCTGTGGACAATGAAATATCTATATTATCTGACAAGCCATTGCAGCGGCTCCTAAGTGCATACCTCGATGTGAATGCACTGGAGCGGGGGCTGCCGCTACACGTTTCGGTCTTTATGAGCAGCGGAGGATTTCTCGACATTGCCCAAATCGCAGTCGCTGAGGCAGGACTGCTGGAGACACCGGACTCACAATTTCTCCATGTTCAATCCCTACCCCTCTCCGAACAGAAAAACGCCCTGCTTGCGTCGGCTGCACTCCCCCTGTTATATCAGCCTCGAAAAGTTAATGGCAAGCTGTATGCAGATGGCGGACAGGGCGGGTGGAGTCGCGCACAGGGTAATACCCCGATCACTCCGTTACTACACAGTGGGTGCGATACCGTGATCGTAACACACCTTAGCGACGGCTCACTCTGGAGCCGTTACGACTACCCTCATACAACGATTATAGAAATCAGACCCCAAACACCCATTGCACGAGACAGCGGGTTTCTGGGCGGCCCCAAAGACCTCCTTGGATTTGATACGCGGAAGATTCGATCATGGATCGACCAAGGCTATCACGATACACTGCATAGTGTCGGGCGTATTATGAACTCGCTGCAAGCGTACAGCCACTTACAAGCGGCTGAACAGGCACGCATGAACAGCGAAGCGCAAGACGCTGATGCAGATGCCGCATTATCCAGCGCCATGTCGCGCCTACGGTCGCTGGAAAATTGACATGCCGGTTCGTCCACCCCCCGTCACCTATACCTGCCCCAACTGCAATTGGTCAAAAACCGTTGCTCCGTGCAGCGATGCGTTATTACCGCATGAGTTTTTTACCGCCTGTCCGGTATGTCAGCACACCCCACTGAATACTGCCCCCGCCCGATATATAGACGTCAAGTTACTGAACCTGATGGAGAGTCTAAAACGACTGTAGCCGATTTGGCGGAACCGCTGTCGCGTTCTGCCCTACGCAACTCGGCAACGCTATGGCAGGCGATCAAACAGAACCATCGCAATACGCAGGGCGTATGCCTTGACATCTTGCCAGTCGTGCCAACGCGGGGCGAGGTTTTTATACGCGGAGAGTTCCGCTGCGACCTCGTCCAGGTCATAGGGTAGCGGGTTGGCGAGCTGGGTCTCCAACTGTTGCAGTGGAGACTCTCCGTTGGGCTGGGGGTAGAGTTCATCGAAACGCGCCAATGCCTGCACGACCCCCTCCTCTCCCAGGTGGTCGGCGAGCGCTACAAAGTCGAGGTAGTCACGGGTCGTATTTCGCTTGAGGATCAGCACGCCCTTAATACGCAGGATCTCACCCTGGGTCGGCAGCGTCAGCTTTTCTCCCTGAAAATCAATTATATTGGTTTCCAGTGGCGCTTCCCGAATTAACTGCCGAATACCCGTCTCGATACCATCCAGTCGCCCCAGTATTTGCACTGGCCGCTGAATACGTGCGGTCTTCCAACCGGCCACCGACTCGATCTCCTGCAATACCGCATCAAAGCGTAGCTTCAGGTCGGTAAGTACATGATCTGCGTCGCGTGAAAAGCGGTGTTCGGCATAGATCGCCGAGGCGGTACCCCCCACCAGCACGGCTCCCGGTAGGATACGTTGCAGGCGGGCCGCTGCCGATAGCACCTGCTCCCACTCAGGCAAGGTAGTGTTGTGCATAGTGATGCCAAAAATGGTAACGCTGGGCGTAGGGGTCGGCGATGTGGGCGGCACAGATACGCTGGATCTTCGCCGCCAGAGTCCGATCCTGCCGGAGTGCGCCGCGTAGCTCCGCCCAGTCGGCACGTTGGCCGCGTGCGATGATGTCATCTATCGCGGCCAGTGTGAGCGGCTGGGATTGGGGGGTTAAATGGCGATGAAGCATGATTTTTTATACCCTTTTCTTCTGTCGTTTCTTCTCTCTCCTCTGCTACATCGAGGCCGTGGTCGCCCTGAAGAGCGACCTACAAGGGGCGACCCACAAGGGCAGCACGGCGCTCTATTCGTGATAGTCAAAGGCGCGGTAGCCCGCATCCGTAATCAGTTTATCACGCTGGGCGAGGGTGAGATCGGACTCCATCATCTCGCGCACCATCTCGGCAAAGCTGATCTTCGGCTCCCAGCCCAGTTTCTCTTTGGCGCGGCTGGGGTCGCCGAGCAGGGTCTCGACCTCCGTCGGGCGGAAGTAGCGGGGATCGACCTCGACGATGCACGCCCCCGAGGTGCGGTCGTAGCCGCGCTCTTCGACCCCCTCCCCTTCCCAGCGGATCTCGCGTCCGAGGTGGCTCCAGGCGAGTTCGACAAACTCGCGAACCGAGTACTGTTTACCGGTGGCGATGCAGAAATCCTCCGGCTGCTCCTGTTGCAGCATTAACCACTGCATCTCGACATAATCCTTGGCGTGGCCCCAGTCGCGCAGGGCATTGAGGTTGCCGAGGTAGAGGCGCTGCTGCAAGCCGAGGTGGATGCGGGCCAGGGCGCGGGTGATTTTGCGGGTGACGAAAGTCTCGCCGCGAACCGGGGATTCGTGGTTAAAGAGGATGCCGTTGCAGGCGTAGATGCCGTAGGCTTCGCGGTAGTTGACGGTGATCCAGTAGGCGTAGAGCTTGGCGACGGCGTAGGGGGAGCGGGGGTAGAAGGGGGTGGTCTCGCGCTGCGGGATCTCCTGGACTTTGCCAAATAGCTCGGAGGTGGAGGCTTGGTAGTAGCGGCTCTTCTGCTCCAGCCCGAGAATGCGGATCGCCTCCAGAATGCGCAGCGCTCCAAGGGCATCGCTGTTGGCGGTGTATTCGGGACTCTCGAAAGAGACTGCGACGTGGCTCTGGGCGCCAAGGTTGTAGATCTCGTCGGGCTGTACCTGCTGCATGATGCGAATCAGGTTGGTCGAGTCGGTGAGGTCGCCGTAGTGGAGGTGAAAGCGTACCTCGGCATCGTGGGGGTCTTGGTAGAGGTGGTCGATGCGGTCGGTGTTAAAGGACGAGGCGCGGCGCTTTATGCCGTGTACTTCGTAGCCTTTTTGCAGCAGCAGTTCGGCCAGATAGGCTCCGTCCTGACCGGTGATCCCGGTGATTAGCGCCCGTTTGTGTTCCATAGATCATTTCCCCTAGCTAGTAGCTATTATTTTGGATGATCAACCCCGTTTTTTAGATTAAGGTTGCCTGTTGCTAGATTGTACCCGATGTGGGTACTAGGCGCTATAGCGGAAGGCATCGTCTTGTTCTTCGGGTATAGGACGCTATACGGGAATCCCCTTTGTATCGTAGGTTGGGGTGAGGCACGAACCCCAACACACCGCGCATGGGACGGGTTGGTTGGGGTTCCTTCGTCACCCCAGTCTACGGGCTGCGGGTGCCTTGTAAGTTAGTATATTTCTCCGCATGAGGTGTCCCATGACGAGATACTCAGCGCCGGTTGAAACAACAGGAAGTCGTAGCCAATCTCTTTCGCTCAATGGTGGCTCCTATGATGCATAACGTCGCAAATCAGCCGCGTGCGCCTTTTGCGCGTCGCGCTGGATTTGCCTTGTTAGGGCGATTCCTATTTTCTAGCTCG
>SLIM01000297.1 GCA_007135625.1 Gammaproteobacteria bacterium | reverse complement strand
GGAGCTGTCGAGGTGTGGCGCTTCAATGGCGGCATTCGGTGGGGCCTCCTCGGGGGGGCGGGTGGGTGGTTGTTCGCTGCTGCGCAGGATATCTTCCACGATCTGCTCGGCGGCACGCTCGGCGGCGGCAGCGGGAAAGTAGATGTTGATGGTGACGCAGGCGGTAAGGAGGAGGGTGAGGGGGACAAGGAGCGGGAGTTTTTGGTAGTTCATTTCGGTTCTCGTGGTGAAGTGGGTGGATTACTCAATGACCGGGGGGCCACCGCTGCCGATCTGTTGCAGCCGTTCGAGCAGGGTGTTCCAATCGGTGCGGTGATTGTAGCCGACAATGTCGATGCGCGGTATGCCGCCGCCCTGCACCAGATAGTATCCCCCTTCGGCAGGGGCGATGCCGCCCATTTCGCAGATGCCGTTTTGCAGGCGGCAGCGAATCCCCAGGCGGGTGTAGTTAAACTCATCAAAAACGCGCAAGATAGTTCGCGATAGCGCCCCGGAAATTCCGCTGCCGCCAAGGTTGGCGATATTATCCACCGCCCGCTGGGAGATGCGGCGCGAGCCACGGTAGTCGGGGGGGGTGTGGAGTGCGGCATCAAATGAAATCGGTTCCCACCCCTCCAGATAGAGCTGCTGAATGTGACCATCTAGGCGACCGGTGATGCGGCCAAAGGCGAAGGCGCTGGTGAGCGTCTCCAGGTTGAGGTTGTGGATGCGAATATCTCCGTGCAGGGTTGGCAGGGGGCCGAAGAGGTCGTGGATGCGCAGTTGCTCGATGAGCAGGTCGCCGTCAAACAACTGGGCCAGAATCACTCCCTCTATGGTAATTGTGCCATCCCGATAGTGGACTAGCGGAATCATGCCGGAGAGGGTGCCGTTGAGTGGCGGCCAGTCGAGGGCGCGGGTGATGGCGGCGAGGGTGATCGGTTGTAAAAATCCGCCAAAGCGAATCGCTGCTTGTTGGTGGATCAGGTGGTTAATCACCAAGGCACCGTCAAAGAGCGGGAGCGTGATCTCCTGGGTGAGGGTGAGGCCCGCTGGACTGAGCTGAAAGTGGGCCTCTAAGGCACCCAGGGCGATGCGCTCTAGCAGGTGTGCCTGTTGCCACTCCAGGCGGGCGTTGCCGGGGCCGTGGGGGGGCTGCGTTAGGGCTAGGGTCAGCCCGGTGAGGGCAAACAGCCCGCTGGGTTCGCGCAGCTCGCCCTGCTGCAACTGGAGCTGGTAGTGGCGCTCCTCGCCCTGCTGGCTGAGGGTGAGGTCAAGGGTTCCGCTCACCTCCAGGTTGCCCGCCAGTCCGCCAGCGTAGATCGGTTGCAGATGGTTTTGGTAGAGGGCAGCTAGCTCAAGCCCCGTTATGTTCAGGGTGAGGGAGCGGAGCGCTGGCTCCTCCTCGGGGCGGTAGTGGGCGCTGAGGGTGAGCGGGGCGAGGTTGCCGAGTTGCAGTTGGGCCGGGTCGAGGGTGATGGCGAAGGGGGCGCGGTCGAGGCGCAGGGCGCTCTGCAAGCGTAACGAGGTTTCGCTGCCGTCAAGGTAGCCGT
This sequence comes from Gammaproteobacteria bacterium, assembly GCA_007135625.1. GTDB lineage: Bacteria > Pseudomonadota > Gammaproteobacteria > Chromatiales > Chromatiaceae > SLIM01. Next base: position 5,384 of record SLIM01000297.1, on the reverse strand, counting down.
AAGGGGTGAGCAGCGCTCCGCTGTTGAGGGTGAGGCTGGCTTGGCCGTGGAGCGGGGCCTGGGCGCTGCCGCTGAGGTGGCCATCCAGTTGCAGGCTAAGTGCTTCACCGAACAGGGTATCCTGGTGGTTGAGATGAAGTGTTTGCACCTCCAGCTCCCCCTCTAGCTGCTGCTGGCCGTCGCTGCCTTGCTGGAGCGCGAGGCGGAAGGCGACGCTGCCCTGCTCAACCCATTGGGTGATGGCGACTGCCAAGTCGGCAGGGAGCAGCGGGGGGAGGGGGTTGAGGGAGAAATTGCGCCCGTGTAGGGTGAGTTCTACGCCCCCCGCTGCGGCGGGGAGGTGCAGGGTCAGCTCCAGCGCCCCGTTGCCTAGGGGTGCGCCGCTAAGTTGCAGGTGGCCGCGCTGCTGCAAGCCGTCCCAGAGCAGTTCGGCGTGGAGCGGGGCGGCACTCCGTTGCGGCAGGGTGAGGCGGGCATCGCGGCAGTGCAGCCGGTCGCTGCGCCAAGTCCCATCGCCGCACTGTAGCTGCACTCCGGCCAGAGTGGCGAGGGGGTTATGCTGCGGGTCGTCACCCCACTGGAGCTGCTCGATCTGGAGGGTGAGTGGGCGCTGCGGTGGCTGGCTGAGGTCAAAGGTGAGAGTAACCCCGCGCAATTGCCACCCCTCCCCTTGTACCTCGGCAATCTTCAGAGAGAGCGCTTCACTCGCTCCGACTGCTGCACTACCAAGCAGCAGCAGGAGCAGGAGCAAGCGCAGGGGAGGGGACACGCTGGGCGCTACTCGGCGGGAAAAACACCGGTAGAGAGGTAGCGATCTCCACGATCACAGATGATTACCGCAATCACCGCATTGCTCACCTCTGCGGAGAGGTGCAGTGCCGCCGCGACCGCGCCCCCGGAGGAGATGCCGCAGAAGATCCCCTCGCGCCGGGCGAGTTGACGGGTGGTCTCCTCCGCCTCGGCCTGGTTGATGTCGATCAGTCGGTCTACCCGTGCCGGATCGTAGATCTTCGGTAGATAGGCCGCTGGCCAGCGGCGGATGCCGGGGATCTGCGAGCCTTCGGTGGGCTGTACCCCGACGATCTGAATCGCCGGATTTTGCTGTTTCAGGTAGGTTGAGGTACCCATAATGGTGCCGGTAGTCCCCATCGCGCTGACAAAATGGGTGATGCTCCCCTCGGTGTCGCGCCAGATCTCGGGGCCAGTCCCCTCGATGTGCGCCATCGGGTTGTCGGCGTTAGCAAACTGATCGAGAATCCGCCCCACCCCGCTCGCCTCCAGCTCGCGGGCCTTATCAATCGCCCCCTCCATACTCCCGGCACGCGAGGTGAGCACCAGCTCGGCACCGTAGGCCCGCATTAGCGCCCGTCGCTCAACGCTCATGTGTTCGGGCATCACTAGAATCATGCGGTAGCCCTTGATTGCCGCCGCCATCGCCAGTGCAATGCCGGTGTTGCCGCTGGTCGCCTCAATCAGGGTATCCCCCGGTGCAATCTCCCCGCGTGCCTCGGCGCGGGCAATCATGCTTACCGCTGGGCGATCCTTCACCGAACCGGCGGGGTTGTTGCCCTCCAGCTTGAGCAGCAGGGTGTTGCTCGTCTCCCCCGGCAGCCGTTGCAGGCGAACTAGAGGGGTGTTGCCAATACACTGTTCAATGGTTGGAAAGTTCACTTTGCTTCTTTATCCTCTGTTTTCTCGTTCTCTCGTTCTCTCGTTCTCTGGTTCCCTGTTTCCTAGTTCTCCCCCCTACACCGCAATCGGCGCACGAATCGCCGGGTGGTGGTGGTAATCCAGCACCGCAATATCCTCGGCGCAATAGCCGAAAAGATCGGAGGCGCGGCGCTTGAGCTGCAGGCGGGGGAGGGGGTGCGGGGTGCGGGTGAGTTGGCGGTAGACAATTTCCTCGGTCAGGTGGTTGTGGTAGAGATGCACATCCCCGAAGCTGTGGACAAAATCGCCCACCGTGAGTTCACACTGATCGGCTACGAGATGGGTCAAGAGCGCGTAACTGGCAATGTTGAAGGGTACCCCCAGGAATGCGTCGGCGCTGCGCTGGTAGAGGTGGCAGGAGAGGCGACCCTCGGCGACGAAGAATTGAAACAGGCAGTGGCAGGGGGCAAGGGCCATCCGCCCCTGCTCCACATTTGCTTGCGGGGTGATCGACTCATCGGGCAGGTCGGCGGGATTCCAGGCGGTGACCAGGTGGCGGCGCGAGTGGGGGCGGCTGCGAATGCCCGCGATCAGCTCACTGAGCTGGTCGATCACCCCTCCATCGGGGCAGCGCCAGGAGCGCCACTGGGCACCGTAAATCGGCCCCAGCTCACCCTCCGGGGTGGCCCACTCATCCCAGATCGAGATCCCTTGCTGGCGGAGCCAGCGGTTATTCTCTTCGCCACGTAAAAACCACAACAGCTCGCCGATGACGCTCTTCAGGTGGACCCGCTTGGTGGTCACCAGTGGAAAACCTGCGGTTAGGTCAAAGCGCAGTTGGTAGCCAAACAGCGCCCGGGTACCCACGCCGGTGCGGTCGCTGCGGTCGTGGCCATGGTCGATAATCGCCTGCAAGAGATCGAGATAGTTCTGCATAGTGCCTCGTAACCGGAAGCGGTCTCTTGAAGTGGGGGCTGAGTGTGCCTATCTTAGGGACACTATTGTAGCCAAACCGATGAGGTACCGCTGTGGATGTAATGGATAGAATTAAAGAGTTAGTCGAGAAGAACCCGGTTGTGATCTTCATGAAAGGGACTCCTCAATTTCCGATGTGTGGTTTCTCCTCCCGAACCGCTGCCGCACTCCAGCAGTGCGGCGTTCCTTTCGCCCATGTCAACGTGCTGGCTGATCAGGAGATCTTTCAAAATCTGCCCCGCTTCGCCGACTGGCCGACCTTTCCGCAGGTCTATATTGAGGGCGAACTGATCGGCGGCTGTGACATTACCCTGGAGATGCACGCCAGCGGGGAGTTGCAGAAGATGACCCAAGCCGCCGCTGCCAAGGCTGGGGAGGGCTAACAACTCCCCCTGCTCGCAGCGCTCCTGCTCGCAGCGCTCCGTTTTCAGCCTTCAGCCCTTGGCGCTTATTCAGCCTTCAGGCGCTTGGCGCTGAGTGCGTCGGCGAGTTGCTGTCCCTCGCTAAAATCGAGGGTTCCCTCGTAGATTGCCCGCCCGGTGATCGCTCCGTAGATGTTCTGGGTTGGAGCGCTGCATAGGGCGCGAATATCCTCTACTGTGGTGATTCCACCCGAAGCGATGACCGGAATCTGCACCGCCTCGGCGAGGCGGGCGGTCGCCTCCACGTTGACCCCGGTCATCATCCCGTCGCGCCCGATGTCGGTATAGACCAGGGCGCTCACCCCATCCTGTTCAAAGCGCTTGGCCAGCTCCTCGACCCGGTGGTCGGTGAGTTCCGCCCACCCCTGAATGGCCACCTTGCCGTCACGAGCATCGAGGCCGACGATGATCTGGCCGGGGAAGGCGTTGCAGGCACGGGCGACAAAGGCCGGGTCGCGCACCGCTTGGGTACCGATGATGGCAAAGGCCACTCCGGCATGCAGATAGCTCTCAATCGTCCGCTCATCGCGAATCCCGCCGCCGACCTGAATCGGGATCTGCGGGTAGGCGCTGGCAATGGCGCGAATCGAGGCTCCATTCACCGGCTCACCAGCAAAGGCTCCGTTCAGATCGACTAGGTGCAGGCGGCGACCGCCCGCCGCCACCCAGCGTCCCGCCGTCTCCACCGGGCTGTCGGAGAAAACGGTATCGTCCTCCATGCGCCCTTGGCGCAGGCGTACACAGTGGCCATCTTTGAGGTCAATTGCAGGGATCAGCAGCAAGGTATTTCTCCTTAGGGTAGAGGATAGAGGATAGAGGATAGAGGATAGAGAGAAGAGAGAGAGGGACGGAGGGGGCCGTCACTCTCGTCGGTACGCTTCTCACTTTGTTTGTCCTGTAATAGCAGGTTACGATGGGGTTGGATGCGCTTCAAGGCCGCCAGGTGATGAAGTTGCGCAGCAGTTGCAGCCCGTGATCAGCACTCTTTTCGGGGTGAAACTGGGTGGCAAAGAGGTTATCCCGCGCAATCGCCGAGACAAAGCGGGTGCCGTAATCGCTCTCCCCGGATGCCAGCTCGCGCTCCAGTGGATCGACAAAGTAGCTATGCACAAAGTAGAAGCGGGCCTGATCGGGAATCCCCGCCCAGAGTGGATGGTCGCGGCACTGCTGCACCGGACTCCAGCCCATGTGAGGGATCTTTAACCGCTCCCCCTGCGCACCGACCCCGCCGGGAAAGCGGCGCACCTGCCCAGGGATCAGCCCCAGCAGCGCTGTCCCACCGTTCTCTTCGCTAAACTCCAAAAGCACCTGTAGCCCCATGCAGATCCCCAGAAAGGGCTTACTACGCGCCGCCTCCAGCACCGCTCGGTTGAGCTGGTGGTCAGAGATCGCCGCCATGCAGTCACGCGCCGCCCCCTGACCGGGAAAGACCACCCGTTCTGCCGCCGCAATCTGCGCCGGGTCATCGCTCACCACCACCCGATAACCCGCAGGGCAGAGGTGTTCAATCGCCTTGGAGACCGAGCGCAGGTTGCCCATGCCGTAATCGATAACCACAATGGAGGATGTCATAAATCGCCGATTCCTTACGCGGTTGGAGAGGTGGCGGCACAGTGGCCACCAAAGAGGGGTAAGGATAGGCGATTTGCCAGCGATTTTCTACTGCCCAAGGATGAAGGAAGACGGTGCGCGAGACGGTGAGAAAAAAATCGCCATTGACAGTTGACAACGCCGGTTTCTACCATTCAAGGATGAAGAGAGGAGGTGAGTGTGGCGGTGAGAGAAAAAAATTGCCATTGGTTGTTGACAGCGCCGGAGAGATCGCTATAATACGCCTCACTCAAGCGACGCGGGAATAGCTCAGTTGGTAGAGCACAACCTTGCCAAGGTTGGGGTCGCGAGTTCGAATCTCGTTTCCCGCTCCAAATATGAAAAGATCAAGCCCCGGCATAGACCGGGGTTTTTTCTTACTCCGTCCTCGATAGGTCGGATCACTCTTAGGCTGAGTGGCAGAGTGGTTATGCAGCGGCCTGCAAAGCCGTGGACCTCGGTTCGATTCCGGGCTCAGCCTCCATATTCTTCAATACTAAAAAGATCCTCCCCGCCCCCCCTCAAAAAAATCCTGCCCAGGTGGCGAAATCGGTAGACGCAGCGGACTTAAAATCCGCCGGTTATTGCAACCGTGCCGGTTCAAGTCCGGCCCTGGGCACCAATTCTTAGGCTCTAGGTTCGAGGCTCTAGGTTCGAGGCTCTAGGTTCGAGGCTCTAGGTTCGAGGCTCTAGGTTCGAGGCTCTAGGTTCTAGGATCTAGGTTCTAGGCTCTAGGTTCTAGGCTCT
>SLIM01000067.1 GCA_007135625.1 Gammaproteobacteria bacterium | reverse complement strand
CTGCTCAGGCCGACTAGCAGGGTGAGCAGCGCCCAGAGCAGCAGGTAGCGCCCCCAGCGGTGGAGTTGGGTATGGAGCAGACTGGCGCTGGTCAGGAGCTGGGCGAGGTAAGTGAGGGCGAAGGCGAAAACCACGCCGACGCGGCGAATCAGGCGGTAGCCGTCGCCGACGTGGCCGAGAGCGAGGGTATAGAGGAGGAGCGAGAGGGCGGCGACCAGGCCGATCCAGGGGAGTAGTCGCACGCTGCGCCCGCTTGCGCCGAGCTGCTGGAGCCAGTGGCGGGTGAACCACCAGAAGAAAATCATCAGCAGGGCGACCGGAATCATGGCCCCCTTGAAGAGGAAGTAGGCGCTGCCAAAACGTCCGGTACGCGAGATGCTGGTGCAGGAGTCCCAGTGGGGGATACACCACGGAACATGCCCCTCCAGCGCGGAGAGCAGGTAGCTGAAGTGGATGGTGAGTAGCGGCAGCAGCGCGACACTAAGCGCTAGGGGCCAGAGGGGGTAGCGGGTATGGTGGGCCATGTGTAGAGGGGAGAAAAAAGCAGGGAGAGGAGACCCAGAGCGCAGCAGTGATGCCGTCTACCCGGTAGCACGACGCAGGCTTCTCACCTTGTCGCCGATTCCACCGCTCGCCCCGCCAACAGGGCGAGAAGCGGGCGCTGGGGGGTGCTGCTGCGCCCGACAGTTACGATTGAGTGGCGGTAAGTGCCTCAACATAGTACCTCAGCATAGCGCATCAGGGCCTTGATCATCGTTTCGGCCACCTTGACCGCCCACAGCGAAAGTCCCGGCGTAAGTGGCTGAGCTGCGTCCTTGGAGCGAAATGCCCCGCTTGACACTCTCCGATCAAGGTATTGGCCGGAAGGATGGCCAAGGCCCGCCTTAGCATAGCGCCTCAGCGTAGCGCCTCAGCATAGCGCCGGGAGACCTCGTCCCAGTTGACGACGTTCCACCAGTTGGTGACGTAGGCGGCGCGGCGGTTTTGGTAGTGCAGGTAGTAGGCGTGTTCCCAGACATCCAGCGCGAGGATCGGGGTTCCAGAGGTGATCTCGGGAAGATCCATGAGGGGATTATCCTGATTGGGGGTGGAGGTGATAGCCAGTTCACCTTCAGGGGTGACGATCAGCCAGGCCCAGCCGGAGCCGAAGCGGGTGAGCGCGGCTTGGTCGAAGGCTTTTTGCATCGCCTCTAGGGAGTCGAAGCTGCTCTCTATCGCTGCACGCAGTTCGGCACTCGGTTCGCCGCTCTGGTCGGCGGGGGCCATCATTTGCCAAAACAGCTCGTGGTTATAGTGACCGCCGCCATTGTTGCGGACTGCGGTGTTAAACTGGGAGATCTGGCGCTGCATCTGCTCTAAGGAGAGGTCGGCCAGCTCCGGGAAGTTGGCAATTTGGGCATTCAAGTTGTTGACATAGGCCTGATGGTGACGACCGTGGTGAATCTCCATGGTCTGGGCATCAATATGTGGCTCCAGGGCATCGCTGGCGTAGGGCAGCGGGGCGAGGGTGAACTCGGCGGCGACTAGCAGCGGGAGCAGTGCGGTGGCCAGGCCGGTGAGCAGGACGGCGGGATGCCAGGTGGTTTTTTTCATGCAAATCATTCCTCTTTTTGCGATAAAATAGCGTCAGTCCCCAGTTGTGGAGGCGGGTGCTGGCAACCACTACCTTGCGCGATTCATGAGATTTGGCGCTCCGCTATCGGTTGCCGCTTGCTGAATCATCGCGATTATGCGGCGGTTTGTCAAATCGGTGGCCCGCCATGCAACCCGTAGCGACCTCTTTGTATAGGTCCGACCCGTGAGAAGCGTAGGCACGACGGCATCGCAGAGGGCACCGCTGCTCTCCTTTGCCGCTGCCCTCGCCGCTCTGCCCTCCACCCGATCATTTAGGATTTTTCGATGTCTCCACACTTTCAGAGCTACGACCGTCCCCACCGCGACCGCCGCGATTGGCAGAATATTCAGGGGATGCTCCCTTTTTTGTGGGAGTATCGCGGACGAGCGCTGCTGGCGCTGCTCTGTCTGATTCTGGCTAAGGTGGCGAATGTCGGAGTTCCGGTGGTGCTGAAGGGTATTGTCGATGCGCTGGAGCAGGCCGATGAGCAGGTGCTGCTGCTGCCGCTCTCTCTGCTGCTCGCCTACGGGGCATTAAAACTGAGCAGTTCGGCGTTTAACGAGCTGCGCGATGCGATTTTTGCCCGCGTCCGCTTTCATGCGATGCGCGGCCTCTCGACGCGGGTGATGCACCATCTGCATCAGCTTTCGTTGCGCTTTCACCTGGAGCGCCGTACCGGGGCGATTAGCCGTGATCTGGAGCGGGGTACCCGTAGCGTTAGCTCGATTTTGAACTACATGGTCTTTAGCATCCTGCCGATGCTGGTGGAGTTTACCCTGGTGGCGGTGATCCTGCTGCTCTACTATGCGCCGGTCTTTACCCTCATCACCTTCGGCACGGTGGCGGTCTATGTCGCCTTTACCCTGGCCATTACCGAGTGGCGGATGGAGTATCGGCTGCTCGCCAACCGCCAAGAGTCGGAGGCGAATAACCACGCGGTAGATAGCCTGATCAACTACGAAACGGTCAAGTATTTCGGCAATGAGTCGCTGGAGCTGCGCCGCTACGACCAGACGCTGGGGGGGTGGGAAGATTCGTCGGTGAAGGCGCAGACCTCGATGTCGATCCTGAACTTCGGTCAAGGGACGATTATTGCGGTCGGGGTGACCCTGATCATGATCTATGCGGCGCGGGGGGTGATGAGCGGGGAGATGACCATCGGCGATCTGGTGCTGGTCAACGCCTTTATGCTTCAGCTCTTTATCCCGCTCAACTTTCTCGGCATTGTCTACCGCCAGATCAAATATGCCCTCGCCGATATGGATCGCATCTTTAAGCTGCTGGAGGAGCAGCCAGAGATTGAGGATCGCCCGCAGGCTCCGGCGCTGCGACTGAACGGCGGGGAGATCCGTTTTGAGCAGGTGAGCTTTGGCTACCAACCGGATCGCCAGATTCTGCACCAGATCGACCTGACCATCGCTCCGGGAGAGAAGATCGCGGTGGTTGGACAGAGCGGCGCGGGGAAATCGACCCTGGCCCGGCTGCTGTTTCGCTTCTATGAGGTGAGTGGCGGGCGGATTTTGATTGATGGGCAGGATCTGCGCAACGTGACCCAGCAGAGCCTACGGGCGGCCATCGGGATTGTGCCGCAAGATAGTGTGCTGTTTAACGATTCGATTCTCTACAATCTCCAGTATGGCCGCCCCGAGGCGAGTCGTGAGGAGCTGGAAGAGGCGGCGCGGCTGGCCCATATTCACGATTTTATCTGCTCCCTGCCGCAGGGGTATGAGAGCGTGGTCGGTGAGCGCGGGCTGAAGCTCTCGGGGGGCGAGAAGCAGCGCGTCGCCATCGCCCGCGCCATCCTCAAGCGTCCGCGCATCCTGCTTTTTGATGAAGCAACCTCCTCGCTCGATAGCCATACCGAGCAGGCGATTCAGGAGACCTTGCGCGAAGTCGCCCGCGACCACACCACCTTGGTCATCGCCCACCGCCTCTCGACGGTGATTGATGCAGACCGTATCCTGGTGATGGATCAGGGACAGATCATTGAGAGCGGCAGCCACACCCAGCTCCTCGCGCAGCAGGGGCGTTATGCCGAAATGTGGCGGTTGCAGTTGGAGAGCCGTGAGCGCGACTAACGGTCGTCGCTAGCGGCAGTGCGGGCGGCCCCGTGCTGGCGCAGTACCCGGTAGACAAACGCCATCGTCTCGGGATCGACATAATCGAGCGGCCTGCGCCCCGCTGCGTCGGGGTGGTTGACATTGGCCCCGTGTTCAATCAGCAGCCGGGTGGTAATGCGGTTGTTGCGGATCACCGCCCGAACTAGCGGTGTCTTTCCCTCCTCATCATAGTGATCAAAGTCGGCTCCTTGCGCCGCCAGCCAGGCGGCGATATTGCGATCCTGCATCTCCGAAGCGACCGCCGCACGCAGGAGTGCGTCGGGATCGATCTGGGCACCGGCGGCGAGCAGCAGATCGGCGACCCGAGTCCTGCCGATCAGCACGGCATCGTGCAGCGGAGTGTGTCCCTCACGATCCAATCCGTTGGGATCGGCTCCATGCTGCAACAGCAGTTGCACGACCACGCTCTGCCCTTGTCGCGCCGCCGTGTGGAGCGGGGTAGCGCCATCCACATCCAAGGCGTTGAGATCGACCCCCCAGTGGATATGGCGCTCCATTTGGTCAATGTCGCCGCGCTGCACTGCGAGATAGAACTCAATAGTCGGCTCATTCGGCTCACTACACCCCAGCAGGAGCGCTATCGCCCCAATTACTACAATACTTTTCTTTCCGTTCGCTACAGCCATATTCTTTAACTCTAATGGTTTGGATTGATCACCGAGTGACTAGCCACCCTCACGAAAATGTAGATTGTGCGCAATCTACGCCATCCTCTCTCCCCCCTCCTCTGTCCTCTACCCAACGCATTGAGTTCACAATTTTACCTCCAGAATGGCGAAAATGCCGACGTTAGAAAGCAAACGACATTGCAGGATCTTGGACTTGTTGGCCGTGGCAAGTTCGATGCTATACTATAGCAGAGGAGAGAGAAGAGGGGACAGAGATAGAGAGGACAGAGGAGCGAGATGGAGGGTACGCGCCATGCCGCCTGCGCTACCGCCGCGTGTAGGTTTCTCATCTTCCGGATCGATAGAACTGAAGAGAGAGGGTCCGACGCAGCGTGACGCATCTTGCAGAGTGCGCGATAACCTCTCAGTGCAACAACCGAAAATTCTACACCATCAGGAGCAGAGTATGGAGCGAATCTCCGGCTGGGGTGGCTACCCGACCACTGAAGGGCAGGCCGATACCTTTCGCAATGAAGAGGAGTTACGCCATCTGTTGGCGGCAACTGCGTCGGTGATCCCTCGCGGGTTAGGGCGTAGCTACGGCGATAGTGCCGTCGCCCCCTACTGCCTCTCCACCTTGCGAGCTGACCGTTTTATCGCCTTCGACAGCGGCCACGGCACCCTACGCGCCCAAGCCGGAGTCTCGCTCGCCGAGATCCTGCGCCTGACCGTTCCCCACGGCTGGTTTCTTCCGGTCACTCCCGGCACCGCCTGGGTCACCCTCGGCGGCGCGGTGGCGAGTGATGTCCACGGCAAAAACCATCATGTTGAAGGAAGCTTTTGCGACCATATCACCGAGTTGCGGGTGATGCTCGCCGATGGCCGCCTGCTGCGCTGCTCCCCGAGCGAGGAGAGCGAGCTGTTTCATGCCACCTGCGGCGGCATGGGGTTGACCGGGGTGATCCTGGAGGTCACCGTGCGCATGCGCCCGCTGCGCAGCGACCGCATTGATGAGACGATCATTAAGGCCGACAATCTGGAGGAGCTCCTACAGCTCTTTAGTGAACACCAGCGCAGTACCTACTCAGTCGCCTGGATCGACTGCCTGGCCAAGGGGGAGGCGCTGGGGCGCTCGCTGCTGCTGCTCGGCGAACATGGGCGCGACGGCGGCCTCTCGCGCCCGTCGCAGGGTGGCCGCCTGAGCGTCCCCTTTCACCTGCCGGGCTGGTTCCTCAACCGGCATACGGTACGCGCCTTTAACGCCCTCTACTACCAGCGCATCCGGCGCAAACTGGTCAATCGTCGAGTCCACTACCACCCCTTCTTCTACCCACTTGACAAGGTCGCCAACTGGAACCGAATGTATGGCAGACGCGGCTTCTTGCAGTACCAGGTCGTTCTTCCCCGCGAGAGCGGTAGCGAGGGGCTGCGCACCCTCTTGCAGCGGATTAGTGACTCCGAGCTGGCCTCCTTTCTCGCCGTCCTCAAGCTGCTGGGCAAGGGAAATGACAACTACCTCTCCTTTCCCATGGAGGGCTACACCCTGGCCCTCGATTTTCGCCATACCGCCGCTACCTTGAAACTGTTCAAGGAGCTGGATGCCATCGTCGCCGACCATGCAGGCCGTCTCTATTTGAGCAAAGATGCCTGTATGGAGCGCTCTCTGCTGGAGAAGGGCTATCCGCAACTGGCGGCCTTTGGCGCGGTTCGCGCCCGCTACGGGGCCGATCAGAAGTTCCACTCACTGCAATCGCGTCGCTTGGGGTTCTAAGCCATGTCCAATGTATTGATCATCGGGGCCACCTCCACTATCGCCGAGATGGTGGCTCGCCACTACGCCGAGCAGGGTGACCGGCTCTACCTCACCGGTCGCAACCTCCCGCACCTGGAGTCCATTGCCACCGACTTGCGGATTCGTGGCGCACGCCAAGTTACCCTCGCTTCCCTTGATGTCGATGACGCAAGCCGCCACGAGGAGGTGATCGGCGAGGCGTGGCGTACCCTGGAGGGGTGTGATATCGCCCTGATCGCCCACGGCACTCTGCCCCAGCAAGAGCAGATTGAGCAGGATCGCGAGGCCACCCTCGCCGCGTTTCAGACCAACGCCTTCAGTACCATCTCGCTGCTCACCTTGCTGGCCAACCGCTTCAGCGAACAGGGCAGCGGCACCCTGGCGGTGATCAGCTCGGTCGCCGCCGACCGCATCCGCCGCAGTAACTACATCTACGGCACCGCTAAACTGGCGGTCAATGGCTATCTGGAGGGGCTGCGGCTGCGGCTGGAGCCGGAGGGGGTCGAGGTGGTGACCCTGAAACCCGGCTTTGTCGATACCGCAATGACCCGCGACTTTTCCAAAGGCCCCCTCTGGGCGCAGCCCCAACAGGTCGCTGGCGGCATCGTAAAAGCCATTGAGCGCGGTAGCAGCAGCGCCTACATCCCCTGGTTCTGGTGGTTTATCATGGCGGTCATTCGCTGGCTACCCGGCCCGATCTTTCGGCGGTTGAAGATTTGAGATTCGAGGATCGAGATTCGAGGCTCTAGGTGCGAGGCTCTAGGTGCGAGGTGCGAGGCTCT
>SLIM01000039.1 GCA_007135625.1 Gammaproteobacteria bacterium | reverse complement strand
CCATGCCGGACATTCCGCCCATGCCGGACATTCCGCCCATGCCGGACATTCCGCCCATGCCGGACATTCCGCCCATGCCGGACATTCCGCTCATACCTTCTTGTGGGTAGAAAAAGATCTCACCGGTAGGAGAGATACGAAAATAGCCGGACATGCCGGACATGCCGGCCATTCCGCTCATACCGGACATTCCGCCCATGCCGGACATGCCACCCATGCCGTACATGCCGGACATGCCGCCCATGCCAGCAACCGCAGTACCACCGACAAACATCAGGCTAACGGCAGTGGCGAGAGCGGCTTTCTTGAAACGCATCAGGGTCTTCTTCATATCATCCTCCTAGGGATTTTTGGTCAAAGGTTGAGTTACTTCAGTGCGAGGAGTGCCAGCCCCGAATATCATAAGGGCCGGTCATTCCGGGTTGATTAAAGGGCGTGTACCACGCCCCTTGATCTTCGAGGAAACGCAAGCTGGCTGGATAGGGTTGGGTGATACCGGTAAGAGCCTGCTGGTACCAAGCCTGACCTTTAGTGAACTGCTCAATAACCGGTGCAGCAGCAGGGCGCTGGTCAGGTTGAGTGCCGGCCACCCCTAGCGGCAACTCACCGCCGGTTACAGCACCCGCCAGCGGCAGGCTAAACAACAGCACACCGAGACTCATTCGCATCTTGTTCAGTCTACCCATCGACAGGTCTCCAGTAGGTCAGAGATTTCAGGTTCGCTATCCAAGGCCCCGCCATGCTGACATTGCCAGCGAGACCGTACCGAACTACTTGCCATCGTCCGGTATGCCCGCCTACTTCGCAACGCTCGTGCCATGCTCTGGGTATTTCCGAGTAACTCATTGAGTAATCATTAAAAAAAAGATATTGTGATCAGTCGGCGCGACACGGGGCGGGGTGTGAAGTAGGAATTTTCTGACAGAGTGTCATTAGAAAACTAGGAACTGCTAATGCAGGCCCCCGCTACAGCGCCTAATCAGTTTGAGGGGTCACGATGAGGCGATTGAAAATCAAAAATTTTTTGCGCAAATGGCGCTTCATGACAAAATGTCAGAAGGTTTGCGCCTCGCTCACCCCTTGGCGTTTGCGCAAAAATTTTTCATCGGCAAAGGGTTGGAGGCCCAACAGGTGGGCTGGTTCTGCCAGAATGGTGCTGTCAGGTTGGGCGCGTAGGCCTTCGGTTCCAGGCTCCATACCGGGGTGACAGGAGGTAAGCCCATCGGTTTGGGGCACACCGCGAAGCGCAAGGAGTGGTAGAATGGTGACCTCTTTTGCTATTAAGTGAGTGGTTGCGTGATACTGTTCGATACCCACTGCCACCTAGATGATGCGAGTTTTGATGCGGATCGCCCGCAAGTGTTGGCGCGGGCGCGGGCCGCTGGGGTCGGGCCGATCCTGATCCCGGCCACCGCTGCCGAGGGGTGGCCGGGGCTGGAACGGCTGTGCCGTGGTGAGGAGCAGCTCTACCCGGCTTTGGGGATTCATCCCCTCTATATCGCAGGCCATGGCCCCGAACATCTGCTGGCTCTGGAGCAGCGTCTCGCTGCTGGGGCGGCCTGTGCGGTGGGGGAGTGTGGACTGGATGCCTTTCGGGAACACCCGGATCTCGCGCTGCAACGGCAGATCTTTGATGCGCAGCTCGCTCTTGCGGCCCACTACCAGTTACCGGTGATTGTCCATGCCCGGCGAACGGTCGAGGAGGCGCTGTTAATGGTGCGGCGTTATCCAGGTTTACGAGGGGTGTTTCACAGTTTTTCGGGGAGTTATCAGCAGGCGACCCGATTGCTGGAACTGGGCTGGAGGGTCAGCTTTGGTGGGCCGTTGACCTATTCGCGTGCTACCCGGTTGCGGCAGATCGCCGCTCGTCTGCCGCTGGAGGCGCTGCTGCTGGAGAGCGACGCTCCAGATCAGCCCCTAGCTAGCCATCGCGGTATGCGCAATGAACCGGCCTCGCTGTCGTTGCTGTTGGAGAGTCTCTGCCACTTGCGTTCCGAGTCGGCAGCCGAAATTGCAGCAGCGACGACGGCGAATGGGTATGCGCTCTTTTCACGCTGCCTCCCACAACCGGCAGAGGCTGCGGGAGGAGGGGAGAGGGCGTGATCAGGTGTTGCGCTGCTCCATCATCCGCTCAATGATCGGGGTGAGGATGATCTCCATCGCTAGCCCCATCTTGCCGCCGGGAACCACCAGATTGTTGCGGCGCGACATAAAGGAGTCGTGAATCATGCTTAGAAGATAGGGGAAATCCGTGTTAAATTTCCGTGGATCTTTGAAGCGAATGACCACAAAGCTCTCATCCGGCGTGGGGATTTCACGCGAGATAAAAGGGTTTGAGGTGTCCACCGTGGAGACCCGCTGAAAGTTAATGTCGGCGAGTGAGAACTGCGGGCAGATGTAGCGGATATAGTCCGGCATCCGGCGCAGGATGGTATCGACCGTCGCCTCGGCGGAGTAGCCCCGCTCGGCATTGTCGCGGTGGATCTTCTGAATCCACTCCAAGTTGACAATGGGTACTACCCCAATCAGCAGATCGACAAATTGGGCGACATTCGTTGCATCGGTTACCACCCCGCCGTGTAGCCCCTCGTAGAAAAGGATATCAGTGCCTGCGGGAAGATCTTCCCACGGGGTGAACTCCCCAGGGTTGAGCTGGGTGCCGAAGCGCTGGTTCAGGGTATCGGCCTCTTCTTTGCTATGGATGTAGTAGCGGCGCTGGCCGCCGCCAGTCTCGCCGTAGCTCTGGAACAGCTTGGCGAGGGTGGCGAAGTCGTTGGCCTCGGGACCGAAGTGGCTGAAGTTGTGGTTGCCAGCCGCCTCGGCCTCTTTGACCGCTTCACGAAACTCCATTCGGTTCAGGCTGTGGAAGCTATCCCCCTCAATGATAGCAGGACTGACTCCGTCACGCTCAAAGATATGCTCAAAGGCGCGTTTAACGGTAGTGGTTCCCGCTCCAGAGGAGCCGGTCACCGCGACGATTGGATGCTTTTTTGACATAATGTACTTCCCTCTCTATTATTGAAATAGTAACCGATCAAGTGGTCTTGCAGCTCTGCTAGAGTACTGCGAATCGGTTACACCGCTAGTCTGGGATTCGGAATATATCACAAAAATGCTCCGCTCCCTCACTTTGCTTACAGCGTAGCTAGCTCCTGATATAAACGCAAGGTATTTTTTAGCATCTGCTCGCTGGTATAAAGAGTATTGGGACGGGGACGGGGGGGGTTGGCAAGCAGTTCAAGACTCTTCTGCAGAGCCGCTGCAACGGCATGGGGCGGGGTGCGCCCCTCCGGGAGGAGCTGGGCGAGGATTTCGCCAACTCCCCCATGGTCATAGCCAACCACCGGAATACCGAGGCTAAGGGCTTCCAGCGTGGTGCGGCCAAAGGATTCCGGGTGGCTAGAGAGGGAGTAGACGAGGTGGCTGCTGGCCATGATCTCGCGCAGGTCGTCGCGTACCCCGGTGAAGGTGAGCTGCTGGCCGAGTCCCTGTGCGGCGACCTGACGATAGAGTGCCTGGGCGTAAGCGCGGCGCTTGGGATCTTCGCCGCCAACGATAAGAGCGTGGAGATCGGGGTGGTGACGGCAGAGCTGGGCGACCAGTTGCAAAAAGTCGAGGTGTCCCTTAAGCCGGGTGAGACGGCCCGGAAGGAGCAGCCAGCGCTTCCCTTGAGTCTGGGGGAACTGTTGATACCACTCCCGGTACCACTGTTCACTCGGGCGTAGACCGGGGAAGTAGCGCAGCGGATCGACCCCCCGGTAGATGGTGACGATGCGGTCGGCGCAAGAGTGCGGGTAGTGGTCGAGGAGGTAGCGGCGGACGGTGTCGGAGACCGCGATGACCCGCTCGCCACGGGCCATGATTGCGCTGTAGTATTTAACGCTATAGAGACCGTGGGCGGTGGTGATAAAGCGCGGGCGCTGCGACGGCGGCAGGCTACGCCAGGCGAGATAGGCGATCCAGGCGGGCAGGCGGGAGCGTGCGTGGAGGAGGGTGACCCGTTGGCGCTGAAGCAGGTGGCGCAGCGCAAAAATATAGCGCAAGGTTAGCGGATTTTTCGCTCCAATCGACCAGTTATAGTGTTCGCTGCCAGCGGCCAGCAGCGGCTTAACCATGCGCCCACCAGCAGAGAGGACGATTGAGCGGTGGCCACCGCGCACCAGCTCGGCGGCGACCTCCAGGGTACCCTGTTCGACCCCGCCGCTCTCCAGTGCGGGTAGCAGTTGGACGACGCTTAGTCGCGGGCTAGCCACTGCTGATCAATCCAGGCGGCGCAGCGGGTCGCCTCGTCTAAGGGGGCGGCTGCGGTGGCGTGTTGCGCGGTTGCTGGCCCCGGCGGGGGCTGTGAGAGGGGCGGTAGAAAGCACCCCTCGGCGATTAGTTGTTGTAGGCTGCTGGTCACTCGGTTGCCTCTATGGAGTAGGGGGAGGGTGAGCAGTCCGACCTGACCACCGGCGGTCAACGCCTCATAGATCATCGAGACCGAGTCGATGGTGACCCACACCTGGCCGCACTGGGTGAGCTGTTGGGGGAGCCATTCGCGGCTAGTCTGTTGGTGGGGGATCAGCGCGAGGGCCGAGCCTGACAGGCGCTGCTGCACCGCCGGGAGAAATTCGGGGGGGGTGCGCCGCGAGGTGGTCAGTTGCCAGCGGATCTCGGGGGAGCGCTGAAGCAGGGTGGTGAGCTGTTGCAAAATCACCTCTTCCTGCCACTGAAAGTGGGGGGAGGGGCCGCCGATCAAGATCAGCCCATGCTGCGGGGAGAGCGGGCGCGTGGGGCGAATGGTGTTTAGTACCCCTTTGGTGATCAGGAGGTTAGCGGGAGGGCGTCTCGGGCGATCATGGGCTGGCAGGATGCAGAGATCGAACCAGCGTAGCGGCAAGCTAGGGCGCATCAGCACCACCACCCGCCCGCCGCGTCGCCAGCGGCTGGTGAGCATCGGCAGGTGGGTCGCATGACCGGCCCCAAGGATCAGATCGGGAGCGGGAAGGCTCTCCCCCCGGTCGTAGTGACCGCGCAGCCAGCCGCGCAGATAGTGTTCGCTGCGGCAGGCGGCGAGAGTATGAAGGATGACCGGGCGGCGGACGGCGAGGGCGCGGGCCAGGCCGAGACTTTGGTTGTCGTGGCCGGGTTTGCCATCCACATAGCGCCAGATCATAATGGGCGGTCGCTGCGGCAATGCGGGTTATCCTGGTTCGGGCGATGATGAGCGGGCATTATAGCACGCAACCACCCGAAGTATCCCCTTGGGCCGCACTCGACAGGGGATCTCTCTTGCCTTCTCTGCTCGCTCCTCGGCTATAATGGCCACCGAAGGCGCGGCAAGCAGGCCGGAAAATGTAGTTTTACAAGGGTTGATCATGAGTCATCAAAGACGGGCGGTAGCGCTGATTTCTGGCGGGTTGGACTCTATGCTGGCGGCGAAGGTCGTCAAAGAGCAGGGGGTTCAGGTTGAGGGAATCAACTTTTTTACCGGCTTTTGCGTGGAGGGGCATACCCATGCCATTCGTCGTAAGGGGCGCGAGCGCCCTAAGCGCAACAGTGCGCTGTGGAGTGCCGAGCAGGTGGGGATTAAGCTCCATATTATCGATATTGTGGAGGAGTATAAGCCAATTTTGCTCAATCCGCAGCATGGCTACGGCCAGCACCTGAACCCCTGCCTAGACTGCAAGATCTTTATGATCTCCAAAGCGCTGGAATGGATGGAGGCGAACCGCTTTGATTTCATCATCACCGGCGAGGTAATTGGCCAGCGTCCAATGTCGCAGCGCAAAAATGTCCTGCCGGTGGTTGCTCGCCAGTCGGGGGCAGAGGATCGGCTATTGCGTCCCCTCTGCGCCCGCAATCTACCGCCCACCCTGCCGGAGCGTGAAGGGTGGGTGAATCGAGAACAACTCTTGGCTTTCAGCGGACGCAGTCGCAAGCCGCAGATGGCCTTAGCGCAGCACTACGGCTTCAGCGACTACGCCCAGCCGGCTGGTGGCTGCTGCTTTCTAACCGATCGCCGTTATGCCGAGAAGCTAACCGACCTGTGGGCCAGTCGTGGCGAACGGGACTACCAGATGGATGACATTATGCTGCTCAAGGTGGGGCGGCATCTGCGCCCGCGCCCCCACTTTAAGCTGATTATTGCGCGTGAAGAGGGGGAGGGCAACTTTCTCGCTGGCTACCGGCGCAGCTATCCCCACCTCACCACCACCAGCCACCCCGGCCCCCTAGCGCTCATTGACGGCAGCTTGCAGCAGGGCGATGCGGAGCTGGCCGCTCGCATCCTGGCCCGCTACAGCCAGGGGCGAGAGGCCGAGCGAGTCACCGTGGAGCTGGTCGATCACCAGCGAGAGAAGCGGCAGCTCGAGGTCGTACCGATGACGGCAAACGAAATTGCGCCGGAGTGGCAGATATGAAAACGGTAACTGCTGAGAAGCGGCAGCTCGAGGTCGTGCCGATGACGGCAAACGAAATTGCGCCGGAGTGGCAGATATGAAAACGGTAACCCTGAACGCCCGTCACCTACTCTGTCCACTGCCCGTCATTCGACTACAGCAGCAAGTCGCCGAATTAGCGGCAGAGAGCCGAATCGAGATAATCTGCACCGACCCCGGAGCGCTACAAGATATCCCGGCATGGTGCCGCATCCACGGCCATCGCCTGCTCGCGGTACACGAGGAAGAGGGAGAGCTGACCCTGTGGGTTGAGGTCGGCAACAGCGGTACCCCAGCATGAATGGCCGGATCACCCCCCAGCACGCGCTGGCGAATCGCCAACTGAGCACCCGCAAGCAGCGCAAGCAGGATAGCCAGCGAGTGACCCTGATAGGGGCAGGGGTCAACCTGCTGCTATCGCTAATTAAAATCGTAGTCGGCTGGCTGGCCCACTCCCAAGCGCTAATCGCCGATGGTATCCACTCGCTCTCCGATCTCCTCTCCGATGGCCTGGT
>SLIM01000026.1 GCA_007135625.1 Gammaproteobacteria bacterium | reverse complement strand
TAGAAGGGAGTATAAACACCGTTTTTTAATTTTGCAAGATTTTTTTCGGCCTTGGCCATCCTTCCTGCTAATACCTTGATCGGAGAGTGTCAAGCGGGGCATTTCGCCCCAAGGACTCAGCCACTTACGGCGGGACTTTCGCTGTGAGCGGTCAAGGTGGAAGGTGGTCGGAACGATGATCAAGGCCGACTTCGCGTAGGCTTTCGGCCTACTCGACTCAAGGCCGACACACGAAGCCTGCCGCCTTATCGGCGTGATTTTCTATCAATGAGGTCATGTTGTCGCTAACGCTAGTAGCCGCTCAAACCTCACTCGCCCTACCACACCTCGCGCTCGCTCTCCTCCCGCTTCAAGGTGGTGAGTCCCAAATCATAGAGTACGCTGTAGAGGGCGGGGACGACGAAAAGCACTAGCAGGCTAGTGGCAAGAAGACCGAAGATGATGCTCACGGCTAGCGGAATCAAGACCTGAGCCTGCAAGCTGCGCTCCAGCAGCAGCGGAGTAAGTCCGGCGATGGTGGTAATTGAGGTGAGCAGGATCGCCCGAAAGCGGTCGCGGCTCGCTTGGCAGGCGGCGAGAATCGGCTCCATCCCCTCTTTAACCCGCTGTTTCAGAAAGGTGACCAGCAGGATCGAGTCGTTGACCACGATTCCAGCGAGGGAGGCGAAGCCGATGATGCCGGGCATGGTGAGGTTCATTCCCATCAACAGGTGGCCCCAGATCACCCCAATTAGCGCCAGCGGGATGATGCTCATCACCACAATCGGCTCGCTGTAGCTGCGAAACTGAAAACTGAGCAGAATAAAAATAAAGACCAGACCGATGCCAAAGGCGCGTAGCATCGAGCCGCCGGTACGCGCCGCTTCGCGGGCCTGCCCCTCAATCCCGACCTGCACCCCCGGATACTGCTCCAGCAGTTGCGGCAGGAAGTTGGCGCGGGTGTCGTCGACAATCTCACGGGCATTGGCGATGCGGGTGTCGAGATCGCCCTGCACCGTGACAGTGCGCAGGCCGTTAATCCGCTGAATGCGGGAGTAGCCGCGTCCGCTTTCTATCTCAGCAATGGCGATGAGTGGAATCGCCTGCCCGTTGGCGGTGAGAATCGGCAACCGCTCCAGATCACTTAACGAGGCGCGATCCTGCTCCTCCAGTTGCACCACAATCGCAAAACTCTCGCTACCAAGCTGCACATCAATCACCTTGGCGTGGTAATAAGCGGCTCGCACCTGTTCCGCAACCCCCGCCGCATCGACCCCCAGGGCGAGCGCTCCGGGGCGCAGTTGGAGGCGTAGCTCCGGCTTGCCGGGGCGCAGGTTGTCGGCCAGGTCGAGGACTCCCGGATAGCGGCTGAACCAGGCTTGCAGCGCTAGCGAGGCGGCCTTCAGCTCCTCCAGATCCTCACCGTAGAGGCGCATCTCCAGGGCGATGCCGCCGGGACCGATTACCGGCTCCTTATAGGTGAGGGAGAGAATATCGGGGAGCAGCCCGACCTCTTCGCGCCAGCGTTGCAAAATATCGTCGAGCCGTCCATTGCGCTCTTCGGCGGTGAGCAGATCGACGCTTACGGTGGCGAGATGGGGGCCGCTTTCGCTCACGTCGGGGTTGCTGTTATAACGAATCTGGATATTGCGCACCAGCGGGCGATTTCCCTCTTGCAGCGGGGTGAACTCGCGGTCTACCTGCTCCAGCGCGGTAACCAAGTGGTTCACTACCTCTTCAGTACGCCACAGCGGGGTGCCTTGCGGCAGCATCAGGCGCGCCTCAATCGCATCTCCCTCCAGGTCGGGGAAGATCTGAAACTTCAGTTTGCCACCGACCAGCATGGCGAGGCTAGAGAGAAAGAGCGCCGCAACCAGTCCTAAAAAGAGGTAGCGATTGGCCACCGCCCAATCGACCGCTGGGCCGACGCTGTGGTCACGAAATACCAGCAGGCGACGGTCAAACCCTTCGCGCCACGCCCCCACGCGCTGGCGGATCTCCCATCGGCGCTGTGCTAGCCAGCCGCGCAGCGGGCGTTCACCCGGCACAGCGCGGGCGAGCGAGTGGGCGAGGTGGTGGGGGAGGATGAGAAAGGCCTCCAGCAGGCTGACCGCCAGCACCAGAATCAGCACCATCGGGATAAATTGCAGCACCTTGCCGAGGTGACCGGCGAGGAAGGCGAGTGGGGCGAAGATGGCGATGCTGGTGATAAATGAGGAGAGTACCCCAGGGGCTACTTGCAGCGTGCCGGCAATTGCGGCGTGGTAGGGGGCCATTCCCTGCTGCACTTTGGTGGCGATATTTTCGGCGATCACAATGGCATCGTCCATAAGTAGGCCAATCGCAATGAGTAGCGCAACCATGGTGATCATGTTGATGGTGAGTCCGAACAGACTCATTAGCCAGAGCGCTCCGAAGAAGGAGACCGGCAGGCCGAAGGCGACCCAAAAGGCGAAGCGCCCCTGAAAAAAGAGCCACATCACCAAAAAGACCAAAATTAGCCCCTGCACCCCGTTATGGGTGAGCAGTTGCAGGCGATCCTGCACAATCGCGGCGCGATCCTGGGTCAGGTGCAGGGTCACGCCGGGCGGGGCGCTGGCCTGCTCCTGCGCCACCAACCGCTCGACCGCCGCCCGCACCCGCAGGCTGTCCTGTTCGCGGGTCTTGAGGATGCGCAAAATTGCGGCCCGCTCGCCGTTAAAGCGGGTCTGCTCCTCCTCCAGCTCGAAACGGCTGCTAATGGTGGCGATGTCGGAGAGGCGGATCTCCCCTCCGGAGGCCGCGCCGATAATCACCAGTTCGGCCAGTTCGACCGGGGTTCGGCGCAGCTCGGTGAAGCGCAGCAGGTAGTCCTGCTCGCTGCTCTGCAGCAGTCCGGCGGGGAGGTCGATCCCCTGGCGGGCGACCGCTTGGGCGACATCGCGAATGCTCAGGCCGTGGCTGCGCAGTGCCGCTTCGGAGATGGCAATGCGCAGTTGCCGCTCGGCAAAGCCGGAGATCTCCACCAGGGCGATTTGGGGATCCCGCTTGAGCTGGGTTTTTACCTGCTCGGCGTAGCTGCGCAGATCGGTTGCCGCCATCGGGCCGGTGATGGCGACGGAGATGACGTGATCGGTACGGTTCAACTCTCGAATGACGGGGATCTCGGCGTTGTCAGGGAGATTGTCCAGCCCATCCACGGCACTGCGAACATCGTCCAAAAAGCGGGAGAAGTCCCCCCCTTCGGCCATCTCAATGCGCACAATTCCGACCCCTTCGCGGGCTTCGCAGGTCATTTCGCGAACGTTGTTAATGCCCTCAATGACCTCCTCCAGCGGGCGACAGATCGCCTCTTCAATATCTTCGGTACTGCCCCCCGGATAGGCCACCTGCACCTGGATAAAATCGGAGTCAAAACGCGGAAAAGTCTCCCGTTGCAGGGTTGGCAGTGCGCTAATACCGAGCAGGCAGATCAGCAGCAGTAGCAGGTTGGCTGCGGTCGGGTGGCGGGTGAAGAAAGCAACCATGCTGTGCGGCTATTTCCAGTCCGGCAGGGCCTGCGTGAGCCAGACATGGATGACGTGGTCGCGCTCCTGGGTGAGCGCCTCACTCGCCGTGGGCAGCGCATGGACTCGCCCCTCCGTCCCTTTGGCGATCATGCCAGTTATCATGACCAGCATGGCGGGAAGCAGCATGAAGAGGAAAAAATCCATGTTTAATACCTTGAGGTAGAGTAGCAGAAAGAAGAGCAGCCAAGAGCCGCCAAGCAACCCGATAGTAAGCAGCGCCGCATACATATTAAGCGCCGCCAAGTCACGAAAAACGGCCATCTCCGCGGCTCCCTGGAGGATCGGCACCTCTTGCAGAAAGCGCCGCATCCGCAGCTCAATCACGACCATTACCAACACCCCGGCAAGCTGCATCGCGGGCAGCAGTAGCATCATGAGTAGGGACATCATTGCTCCTTGTAGTCAGCGGAAAGAGAAGAGAGGAGAGTCAGCACCGTAACGGGCCACCTACCCATCTGGCGACTGCACTTCTTGCAGCGGGATCGTGCCGGTCGCCGCCTCCAGCAGCCGTTCGCGAGTACTCTGATCGGCCAGTGGTTGCAGCAGCATCCCGGCAATCGCCGGGATCAGGTCGGAGACCACCACCCGCTCTCCCGCCGCAATCCCGGCACCAACCACCACAAACTGAGGCTGTGCCAGCAGCACCTCCACGCTCCGCTGCTGCAGCCTCTCCTCCTCATCAATCACCAGCACCCGATTGTGTACCACCGCATGACGCGGCAGCACTAGGCTCTCGGGGCGAGGTGGGGCGAACAGCTCGACGGCCACAAACATCCCTTTGAGCAGCGGCGGGCGCACCCCTGGCGACACCCCGACGTAAGGTTCACTCACTTCGACAATCACCCCCACGGTGCGGGTCTGGGGATCGAGGGTATCACTAATTCGCACCAGACGGGCGGGCCAGTTGACCGTGAGACCCGACTCTTGCAGCCGCACTTGTGCGGTGAGTGCCTCCGGGCTGCTGTTGGTTACCCGCATCAACCCAGCGAAGTGGGCGAGTGGAAGCTGCACCTCAATCTCCGCAGCGGCGAGGTCGTCGGCCACCAGCAGCAGCTCCCCCTCGCGCACATACTGCTCTAGCTCTCCATGCACCTGGGCGATGCGCCCCTGAAAGGGCATCAGGATGCGGGTATGTTCCAAATCGCGCCGCGCCGCTGCGAGCAGCGCCTGGTGGCGCTCCCGCTGGGCCTCCAGCACCGCCCGCTGGGTAGGCAGCAGGTTGAGTGTACTCTGCTGTCCCAAAAGCCGCTGCTGCTGGAGCAGTAGCGCCCGCTCTTCGTTCTCGACATCGGAGGTACTGACCCCGCCGCGCCCCACCAGTCCGCGCTTGCGCTCCAGCTCCCGCTCAATCAGCGCCAACACCTGCTGTTCGACTTGCAGGGCGTTGCCGGTATCCTGCTGGCGTACCGTCAGCTCCTGCAACTGCGCAGTGGTCGCCGCCAGATCGGCCTCGGCCTTGGCAATCGCCAACAGGTAGTCGGTCGGATCGAGCGCCAGCAGCAGCTCTCCCGGCTCGATAATCGCCCCGCGCTGCAACTGCGGCCGCTTTTCGACAATCTGCCCCTTTACCTGGGCTACCCCCTCCCACACCCGCACCGGACGCACCACCCCGTAACCACTCACCATCGGCGCTACCGTCACCTGCGGCACCTCAATGTAGCGCACCGCCACCGCCCGCTCACTCGGCGGCTGCTGCTGCGGGGGTTCGCGCTGACCGCGCATGAGCATCACCGCACCAATGCCAACCAGCAGGAAGAGGAAAAAGGGCCAGCGACGGGGGGTGGACATCAAAAGCCTCGCAGTAGTTACAGGATCAATCGGGGAGCATAGGCCGGTTAGCCAACAGGGCGGAGTACCAGAGCAGAGGTTCGGGGGGAAGCGGCGCTTCGCACAATCTGGAGTTGTGGGTTGAGTATCGCACAGTTATGGTCGTTAATAACCTGTTATTTGTTGAATGATAGGCTTGTTGCCGAGTACCCCTTGCGGAAAACGCAGTTATCACCCCCTGTTTTATTGCTTGAAAAAATCACCGTTTCGGCGTATGATCGAACGCTTATGCGTTGCAACCGCAATATACGCAAAAACCAAGTCAAATACCGTAATACACCGCAGATCCCATGTCAAGCCTTAGAGTTCTTCTATTTCTCCTGCTGCTCACCCCCCTGCTCACCGCCTGCGGTCAGAAGGGTGATCTCTACCTACCGACCCCCGCCCCGGCGGCCAGCCCTGCAAAGGAGTCCTGAGCATGGATCACTTTCACTACCGCGATGGCCAGCTCTACGCCGAAGAGGTGGCATTAGCCGAAATTGCGGCGACCCACGGCACCCCCTGCTACGTCTACTCCCGCGCCACCCTGGAGCGCCACTGGCACGCCTTTGATCGCGCCTTTGCCGACCATCCCCACCTGATCTGCTTTGCGGTAAAGGCCAACGCCAACCTGGCGGTACTCAACGTCCTGGCCCGCCTCGGTTCGGGGTTCGATATCGTCTCCATCGGTGAGCTGGAGCGGGTAATCGCTGCCGGCGGCGACCCCGCCAAAGTCCTCTTCTCCGGGGTCGGCAAGCGTGAGGAGGAGATGCGCCGCGCCCTGGAGCTGGGGATTCGCTGCTTTAACGTCGAATCGGCGGCGGAGCTGACGCGGCTGGAGCAGGTCGCGCAGCGGCTGGAGCGGGTCGCGCCAGTCGCTTTGCGGGTCAACCCCGATGTCGATCCGCAGACCCACCCTTACATCTCCACCGGCATGAAAGAGAACAAGTTTGGGGTGAGCATGGAAGAGGCGCTGGGACTCTACCGCCAGGCCCACGCCTCGCCGCACCTGCGGGTGTGCGGGATCGACTGCCATATCGGCTCGCAACTGACCCAGCTCTCTCCCTTTCTGGATGCGCTGGATCGGGTGCTGGCGTTAGTTGCGCGGCTCGCTGCGGAGGGGATTGCGCTGGATCATATCGACCTCGGCGGCGGTCTTGGGATTCGCTACACCGACGAGACCCCGCCCGAACCGGCCGCGTATGCCGCCGCGATTGCCGAGCGGCTGGGGGGGAGTCGCTGGGAGCTGCTGCTGGAGCCGGGGCGGGCGATTGCGGGCAATGCCGGGGTGCTGCTGACCCGCGTGGAGTACCTGAAAAAGAACGCGGAGAAGTCCTTTGCCATTCTCGATGCGGCGATGAATGATCTGCTCCGCCCGGCCCTCTACCAGGCGGTGCAGCAGATCATCCCGGTGCAGCAGAGTTCTAACGGAGAGCGCGGCTGTTACGATCTGGTCGGCCCGGTCTGCGAGAGTGGCGATACCCTCGGCAAGAAGCGGGATCTTACCCTGAGTCCCGGTGATCTGCTGGCGATTCGCTCCAGCGGGGCTTACGGTTTTACCATGGCTTCCAACTACAACGCCCGCCCCCGTCCCCCGGAGGTGCTGGTCGATGGTCACCAGGCCCATTTGGTGCGGCGACGTGAGAGCATTGCGGAGCTGTTTGCCGGGGAGCGGGTGTTGGGGGATGGGG
>SLIM01000059.1 GCA_007135625.1 Gammaproteobacteria bacterium | reverse complement strand
GCCCATCGCGATGGCGCATCATCATGGTACTTTGGTAGGCTCCGCCACGGTTAATCACGATGTATGCGGCTTCCCCGAAGGCGAGATAGCTGGCACGGTCGGGGTAGAGAATTTCAGTACTGCGCCCGAGCAGTTCTTCCGGGGTGTAGCCGAAGGTTTCGCACAGGTGGCGGTTGACCCGGCGAAAGGTGCGATGCCCATCGACTAGGGCGATGCCGACCTGGGCGTTGTCGAGGATTTCGTCGGTATCGCACAGTGCCTGGCGGGCCTGCTCTTCTGCTTGTTTTAGCGAGGTAATATCCCGCAGGCTGAAGAAGGCTCCCTGGATCGCTCCATCGGTATCGCGGTCGGGAGTGTAGCGAACATCGGCGTAGCGCTCCCCCTGCGGGGTCGTCAGCCACTCTTGCAGGTGCAGGCTCTCCCCCGCTAACGCCTGCCGTAGGCGCGGTTCCATGCTGGCACAAAGCAGCCCCTTGGCAACGGCCTGGGCGAGTGGCTGGCCGATTAGCGACTCGCGGGTGGCGCCGACATAGTCGAGGTAGGCGGTGTTCACGTAGCGGCAGACCAGGTGGCGATCTACATAGGCCATCAGGTCGCTGGTATTGGCGACCATGCGTTCAACAATATGGAGCCGAGCCTGCTCCTCTGGGATTAATCCCTGCGCCATATCCCACCCCTATGAGCGTTCTGTTTGCAGTTCACCAAAGCGCCGCTTCAATCCCTTAATATCAAACTGGCTTGCCTGTTGGTGTAACTCCCGCAGCAGCGTGTGGTGCGGCATCTGTTTTTGGCACGCTTCCAAGCGGGCAATTAGCTCGGTGAGGCGCCCCTTGCGGGAGAGCGTTACCCACTCCTCCAGCCACTCCGATGGTATTGGTTCGAGGTCAATCTCTGACTCTTCCGGCGGTGCGGCGGCTTGGCGCTGCCAACGTAGCGGCAGGAACTCCTCCAGCACCTGAAATAAATGCTCCTGACGAAGCGGTTTATCGAGGTGGGCGCACGCCCCAGCCCGCAGGCTGGCTTGGCGATCCTCATAGAAGGAGCTGCCACTCAGTATTACCACCGGGATCGGGACTTGTGGCGAGTACTCGCGCACGCTGCGCAACAAGCTCATGCCATCTCCATGGGTCATCGCCAGATCGGTCACGACCAGATCGGGCGAGTACTTTTTCAGCCGTGCTGCGCCCTCGGTGCCGCTCGCGGCACACGCAACGGAAAAACCGAGCGGGGTGAGGAGATCATGCAGTAACTGACGGCTGTTAGCATCATCATCGACCGCTAGCAGGCAAAACGGAGTAGTCACGCCATCCTCGCGGGAGTAGCCGATGATCGGGGTCTCGGTCACGGTCTGCTGCTGCAGCGGCTGGGCATCATCCATCGGTAGCGGCACCCGCACGGTGAAGCGGCTCCCTCGGCCCAGCTCACTCTCTACCTCAATGGCACCATCCATCATCTCCACCAAGGTATGGGTAATCGCTAACCCCAAACCGGTTCCCTGCGCCCGGTAGTACCCTTCACCAACTTGGTTGAAGGGCTGAAAAATGGAGTCGATCTTGTCGGCAGGAATCCCAATTCCGCTATCGACCACTGCAATTGCTAGCGTCCCATCGTGATAGCCGACCTCCAGCCGGACCTCCCCCTGCTCGGTAAACTTCACCGCATTGCCCAGCAGATTCATCACCACTTGACGCAGCCGCTTATCATCGCCGATGAGTGTCGGTGGCAACCCCTCCTCGCTGTGGTAGCGAAACAGCACCCCTTTCTGTTCTGCGCGAATCTGAAACATCGCGCCAATCTCCTCAAAAAAGTCTTTACTATGAAAGGATTGTGGCAGCAGCTCAAAACGCCCCGCTTCGACCTTGGCGAGGTCGAGCACATCGTTAATCAAATTAAGTAGATAGGTTCCTGCCTTGTAGATGATGTCGGCCCCGCGCTGCACCCCAGGCACCTCGGCACTGTCGCGTTGCAGAATCTGCGCATAGCCGAGTACGGCATTGAGCGGGGTACGTAGCTCGTGGCTCATGTTGGCTAAAAAGGCGCTTTTCGCCCGATTGGCCCCCTCCGCCGCCTCTTTGGCTTGGCGCAGCTCGCGCCGCACCCGCGCTAGCTCTAGGTGGGTGTTGACCCGCGCATAGATCTCTGCTTCCTGAAAGGGTTTGGTGATGTAGTCCACCCCGCCCGCTGCAAAGGCCCGCACCTTATCCTCCACCTCTTGCAGGGCGCTAATAAATAGCACTGGAATATGACTAGTTACATCCTGCTCCTGGAGCGCCCGACAGACTGCATAACCATCCATTCCTGGCATTCGAATATCGAGCAGGATCAAGTCGGGTGGCTGAATACGGGCAGAGGAGAGTGCCATCTCGCCACTCGGCATCGCCCGCACATCGTACCCCCGTTTGCTCAACATCCCGGCCAATAAACGCAGATTTGCCGGGGTGTCATCAATTACCATAATACTGCCTTGATCCATTTTCTTCAACCTCCCACAAAAACAGTGTTACCACCACTGCCAGACAATCTCCAAAGCAGGCGTAGAAATCATCCGCCAATCCTACCTGGCGGATATCAGTATACACCATAAAAAGCGTTACTCTATGACAATTGAACCATTGTGACCTAGGTGCGGCGCAAACCGACGCACCTACCGCGTCGGGCGGTGCGGTGCAGGCCGCTGATCGCCCACAGTACGCGGCAAGATCCCGCATTGTCGCCACCCAGTGACCCGAGTATACTGCTCTCGTTAGCCATTGCAGAACCTTTTGCAACCTCTCTGTATGCCCCTGCGCCCTCGAACGGAGGTAACCTGCTATGCCCCAAAGACCGCAACATCTGCGCCTGCGCCTGCTGTTTGGCAAGGCGATTGCCCTCGGCCCGGGCAAGGCCGAGCTGCTACAACATATTGCGGCACACGGCTCGATCTCCGCTGCCGCCCGTCAGATGGGGATGAGCTACCGCCGCGCCTGGCTATTGGTGGATACCATGAATCGCTGTTTCAGCGTGCCGCTAATCGAGACTAGCACCGGTGGCAGCGGCGGCGGCGGGGCGCAGGTCACCCCCATGGGGGAGCAGGTGCTGGCGCTCTACCGGCAGATTGAGGTGAAGAGCAATGCTGCCGTTAGCGACGAACTGCGTGAGCTGGAGGGGCTGCTCGCAACCCTGCCGCCGGAAGATCCCCACTAGCCAAACGGTGCCAGTGTGTCCCCTTGAAAAATCCCTTACTTTTTACGTAATACCAGAGTTTTGCACCATCCGTTAGAATAGGTCTTGCTAGGCGCAAAAACTTTCTGACCGCTCTCGTCACCGCCATATCCACCCCCTGGCGACCCGGTCCCCAGCTTGCGGAGAACATACCCGTTGCCCCAGACACCACCGCCCGACCTCCTGACCCGCATCGACTCCCCCGCCGACCTGCGCCGCCTGGAAAAATCCCAGCTCCCCGCCCTCGCCCAAGAGCTGCGCACCTTTCTCATTGATAGCGTCGCCGCCACCGGCGGCCACCTCGCCCCCGGACTGGGCGTGGTCGAACTCACCATCGCCCTCCACTACATCTTCAACACCCCCGAAGATCGCCTGATTTGGGATGTCGGCCACCAAGCCTACCCCCACAAAATCCTCACCGGACGGCGACACCAGATGCACACCTTACGTCAGCGCGGCGGCCTCTCCGGCTTTCCCAAGCGCCACGAAAGCCCCTACGACACCTTCGGCACCGGCCACGCCAGCACCTCCATCAGCGCGGCCCTGGGCATGGCCGTCGCTGCGCGTGCCAAGGGCGAAGAGCGCCAAGTGGTCGCAGTGATCGGCGACGCCTCAATGGGCGGCGGCATGGCATTTGAGGCGATGAACCAGGCCGGAGCGCTCGACCTCGACCTGCTGGTGATCCTTAACGACAACGACTGGGCAATCTCCCCCTCGGTCGGCGGCTTTCGCAACCACCTCGCCAAGCTCCTCTCCGGCGACTTCTACCAGTGGGTACGCGAGGGGGGCAAATCGGCCCTTAGCGGAATGCCGCAGTTAAGCGACTTCGTGAGCCGCTGGGAGGAGCATCTCAAAGGCATGGTGATGCCCGGCACCCTGTTTGAAGAGCTGGGTTTTAACTCCATCGGCCCGATTGATGGTCACGACCTCGACACCCTCACCGTAACCCTACACAACATGCGCCAGATGCGCGGCCCGCGTCTGCTTCACGTTGTCACCCAAAAGGGCAAAGGCTATGAACCGGCGGAGGGTTCCCCCTCCGCGTACCACGGCGTTACCCCGTTCAATACCCGTACCGGACGCAGCCAGGCGCAGGGTGGCGGACTCAGCTACACCCAGATCTTTGGCGACTGGATTTGCGATGCCGCCGCCGCCGATGCGCGGCTAATCGCGATCACCCCGGCGATGTGTGAAGGCTCCGGTCTGGTGCGCTACGCCAACCAGTTTCCCGAGCGTTATTTTGATGTCGGCATTGCCGAAGAGCACGCCCTCACCTTCGCCGCCGGGCTGGCCTGCGAAGGACTCAAGCCGGTGGTGGCGATCTACTCTACCTTTTTGCAACGCGCTTATGATCAACTGATCCACGACATCGCTTTGCAGCAGCTCGATGTGACCTTTGCGGTTGACCGCGCCGGTCTGGTCGGTGCCGACGGGGCGACCCATGCCGGAATCCTCGATCTCGGCTACTGCCGCGCCATCCCCAATATCGTGGTTATCGCCCCCGCCGACGAGCGGGAGTGTCGCCAACTGCTGCACACCGCCTACCTCCACCCCGGCCCGGCAATCGTCCGCTACCCACGCGGCTGCGGCCCCGGCACCCAGCCGCTCGCCGAGCTGGAGACGCTGCCACTGGGTAAAGCGGAGCTGCGCCGCCAGGGCCAGCGGGTACTCTTTCTCGCTTTTGGCAGCATGGTCACTCCCTGCCAGCAGGTGGCCGCTGAGATGGATGCCGGCGTGGTCAATATGCGTTTCGTCAAGCCGCTGGATGAGCAGCTTATTCTACAGCTTCTGCCCCACTACCAGCTCCTCGTCACGGTCGAAGAGAGCCAGATTCAGGGCGGGGCCGGTTCTGCCGTCGCCGAACTGCTGGCCGCTCATGGTATCGTCAAACCGCTGCTGCAACTCGGTCTGCCCGACCGCTTCATCGACCACGCCAGCCAGGCCGAACAACTGCATGAGTGCGGACTCGACCATGCCGGCATTCGTGCCGCTGTCCTCAAAGCGAGCCTCTCCCTGACAGGTAGGGCTGCAATGATGTTGGCCGCTATAATACCGCCAAAGGAAGCACCATGACCCGCGTCGCCGTCAGCCCGAAACTTGTCCAGTGGGCACGCGAGCGCGCCCACCTGGATGTGGCGGCGCTTGCGGCCCGCTTTCCCAAACTCCCCGAGTGGGAGCGGGGCGAGGTGCAGCCCACGTTCAAGCAGTTGGAAGCCTTCGCCAACGCGACGCATGTGCCGTTCGGCTACCTGTTCCTGCCCGAGCCACCGCAGATTCCCATGCCCATTCCGGATTTTCGCACGCTGCAAAATCAACAGTTGCACAGCACCAGCCCAGATCTGCTGGATACCATTTATGCCATGCAGCGGCGCCAGGCGTGGCTGCGGGAAAGCCGTCTGGAATGTGAGGCGCCCCCGCTGGAGTTTGTCGGCAATGCACGCCTGGCCGATGACCCGGCGGCGATTGGCCGTGAGATGCGCCGATTGCTGGGCTTGAGTGATGGTTGGGCGGCCACAGTACGCACCTGGCAGGAGACCGTCGGTGTCCTGCGCAACGCCATCGAAGCTGTAGGGGTGCTGGCCGTGATCAACGGCGTGGTGGGCAACAATACCCGCCGCGTGTTGGACGTGGAGGAGTTTCGCGGTTTTGCCCTCAGTGATGCGTATGCACCGCTGATCTTCGTCAACGGCGCGGATGCCAAGTCCGCGCAGATGTTCACGCTAGCCCATGAGCTGGCGCATCTCTGGTTGGGGGCAGAAGGTTCCGGCCTGTCCGGGTTTTCGGGGATATTCCCGGACGGTGGCGATGTAGAGACGTTTTGTGACCGGGCAGCGGCTGAGTTTCTGGTGCCGGAGGCCGAGCTTCGCGCTAGTTGGCCTGATGTGCGCCGCGAGCAAGCCCCCTTTGAATTGCTGGCAAGCCAGTTCAAGGTGAGCCCCATTGTGGTGGGTCGCCGAACAATGGATCTGCGCCTAGTGGAGCGCCAGTACTTCTTCGAATTTTACGAATCGTATAAACAGCAGGAACGCAAACAGAAGCAGGCGGCTGTGGGTGGTGGCGATTTCTACAATAACCAGAACACCCGCGTCGGTCGCCTGTTTGCCACCCAGGTCATACGCGCTGCCAAGGAGGGGCGCATCGGCTTCAAACAGGCCTATGAGCTGACCGGTTTGAACGGCGGTACATTTCAGCAGTACGCCCGCCGCCTGGGCATGGAGCTGCCCTGACCATGTACCTCATCGATTCCGATGTACTGATTACCGCAAAGAACAGCTATTACGCCTTCGATCTGTGTCCCGGTTTCTGGAAAAGCCTGCTGGACAAACACCGGAGCGGTCAGGTACACAGCCTGGACCGGAACCGCATGGAACTGCAGCAGGGTCGGGACGACGACGATCTCGTCAAATGGGTGAAGGGTGCTGTGCCGACTGAGTTCTTTCTGCGCACCCAGCAGGCTGAAGTAGTCGCGGCCTATACCGAAGTCATGCTTTGGGCGCAGCGCAATTCACAGTATTTCGATAACGCCAAAGCCAAGTTTGCCACCGGGGCAGATGGCTGGCTGGTAGCGTATGCACTCATTCATGGCAGTGTTGTGGTCACGTTGGAAGAGTCGCGCCCCGAATCGCGCAATCAGATTAAATTGCCTGATGTCTGCATACAATTCGGCGTGCGCTACGAAAACGTCTTTACCATGCTCAAGGCATTGCAAGTCCAATATAACTGAAGAACAGGGGGGCGCATGCCTAGCCATTCCGAACTTGCTTTTGAAATTGCCATAGAGGCCGGCCTGCTCAACGCGGACGGCTATGAAAAGCGTTATCCGTCCGCTTATGACGAAACGCTAGCGCTGTTCCCGGATGATGTCATCGGTTTTTTGCAGGACAGCCAAGCGGCCAAATGGAGCCAGCTTGAAGCCT
>SLIM01000021.1 GCA_007135625.1 Gammaproteobacteria bacterium | reverse complement strand
TCGCGGTAGCCCTGTTCGCGCTCATCGCGGGCCTTGCGGGCGGCGGCGACGACCTGGTCGAGCTTGTCGTGGTTTGGCGATTTGGCTTTCATTGGGGTAACTCCCATGCAGTGGGGGATCAGTCGTCAAAACGTTTCAATAGTGGAGAATAGGCATCAATTCGGCGATCCCGCAGGAAAGGCCAGATCCGCCGCACCTGTTCGCTGCGTTGCCGGTCGATCTCAACCAGTAGCGTGGTGGCCTGGTCGTCGGCGCGGGCCAGCCACTCCCCTTGTGGGCCGCAGGCGAAGGAGTGCCCCCAAAAGGTGATTCCGGCGCTGCATCCCGAGGGGTCGGGTTCGTGGCCGACGCGGTTGCTCACCAGTAGCGGGAGACCGTTGGCGACGGCGTGGCCGCGCTGTACGGTGAGCCAGGCTTCGAGCTGGCGGGCGTTCTCCGCGCTCTCCTCTTCGGGATCCCAGCCGATGGCGGTCGGGTAGAGCAGCAGCTCGGCCCCGGCCAGAGCCATGGCGCGGGCCGCTTCGGGGTACCACTGGTCCCAGCAGACCAGCACGCCGAGGGTGCCGACGCTGGTGCGAATCGGGCGAAAACCGAGATCACCGGGGGTGAAGTAGAACTTTTCGTAAAAACCGGGATCGTCGGGGATGTGCATCTTGCGGTAGCGTCCGGCGATGGTGCCGTCGCACTCCAGGACTACGGCGGTGTTGTGGTAGAGTCCGGCGGCGCGGCGCTCAAACAGCGAGCTGACGATCACCACCCCGAGGCGCTTGGCCAAGGCTCCGAGGTGCTGTGTAGAGGGGCCGGGGATCGCTTCGGCAAGGTCGAAGAGGTCGCTGCGCTCGACCTGACAGAAGTAGGGGGTGTTGTGCAGCTCTTGCAGCAGGATCAGTTGCGCCCCGGCGGCGGCGGCATCGCAAATCGCGGCCTCCATCGCTTGCCGGTTCTCTTCGGGGTGCAGCGTGCAACGCTGCTGGATGAGGGCGGCGGTCAGTTTTTTTGGGGGGGGGTTGGGTGGCGGCATGTCGCTTCTCAGGGGAGAGTTGACGAAGTGGACAGGATAAACAACGTGGAGGGGACAAGCGCCACCACCTTGTTGTTCTGCGTCCATCTGCGTTTCAAGGGTTTACGATCTCTTGCTCTGGCTTGGAGGTTGCGACACTCTCTGGCGTGGAGTCGTCGCTGCTGGCGAGGGTGTGGTTTTCGCTGTCGTAGCGCCCTTTGAGTTCATCTTTAATCGTCCCCTCCCACAGTGCTACCCCGCTGAAGTAGCCAGCGCGTCCAATGACGTGGGCGGCGATGGGGGCGGTGAGGACGGTAAAACCGACGATGGCGATGACCCGTACCGCCGTATGCACTTCGGGGTGGAGAAAGAGCAGGCCGAGCAGCATCAGCCCGGCCCCGAGAACCCCCGCCTTGGTGGTGGCGTGCATGCGGGTGAGTAGATCGGGCATGCGGTAGAGTCCGAGGGCGGCGATGAGCATAAAACCGGCCCCAAGGAGTTGCAGCAGGGCGGCGAATAGGTCAGTCATGCTGGGAGGCTCCCTGTTCCAGGTAGCGGGCGAAGCCGACGGCGGCGAGGAAAGCGGTAAGGGCAAGAACCATCGCGACATCGAGGAGTACCACCTTGCCACTGCGCAGGACATAGGCGGCGATCACCCCGACGGTGAGGGAGGCGAGCAGCTCCAAGGCCACCACCCGGTCGGGCAGGCTGGGACCCTTCACCAGGCGGTAGAAGGCGAAACCCAAGGCGGCGGCCAGCAGCAGCCAGGTGGCCAGGTGCATGAATTCAATGACTCTCTCCATAACAACCTCTTAAAGTGGTATTTAACCGATAATCTCCAGCACCCGCCGCTCCAGGTCTTTAATCTCCGCCACCACCTTCGACTTATCCTCCAGGTACATCACATGAATGTAGAGAACGCTGCGGTCGCTAGAGACATCCAGACTGAGGGTGCCAGGAGTGAGGGAGATGAGGTTGGCGACGACGGCAATCGCCCCTTCGCTGCGTGCCTCCAGTGGCACGGCGATGACCCCCGGCTTCATGTGATGGGTCTTGGTCAATACGTCATAGGCGACCCGCAGATTGGAGAGGATCAGCTCCCAGTTAAAGTAGAAGAAGAAGTGGATCGCCTTGGGTACCTTGGTGACGTAGCGGGCAAACTCGGGCTGATCACGCAGGGTGAGGGCCAGCACCAGGTAGCCGACGATTAGCCCGACAAAGAGGTTAGAGCCGCTGAACTCGCCCCACAGAGCCGTCCAGATCAGCGCTAGAATCAGGTTCCAGGTGAGTGCAATCATGGTCGCTCCCCCAATACGGCATCAATATAGAGGCGCGGATCGAGCAACTGCGCAGCCGCCGCCTCCGCCAGTTCGTAGATCGGTTGGGCGGCGATGCCGATGAGCACCGTCATCGTCGCCAGGCCGATAATCGGCAGGTAGTACATGCCCAATTTTTCACTCTGCGGGTGGTAGATGCGGGGGGTGCAACTGGCCCCTTCAGGAACCGCTTTCCAGAAGACCTCGTTCCAGATTTTAATCATGGAGTAGAGGGTGAGAAAGCCGACCAGCAGCGCGACCGCGACCGCCAGCCACTGCTCCGCTTCGATTCCGGCACGAATAATCACGAACTTGGCGAAGAAGCCGGAGAGCGGCGGCAGTCCGGCGAGGGAGAGGGCCGGGATCAAAAAGAGCAGCGCCAGCCACGGGTGGCTGCGGTAGAGTCCGCCCAGGTCTTTGAGCTGGTAGCTGCCGCGTAGGCGGTAGACCAGGCCACTCACCAGGAAAAGATTCGCCTTTACGATAATGTGGTGCATGATGTAGAAGACTCCGCCGACCAGCGCCAGCGGGGTGAAGATCGCTAGCCCGAGGATCATGTAGCCGATCTGGCTGACGATGTGGAATGAGAGAATCCGCCGAAACTCAAACTGCGCCGCAGCCCCCAGCACCCCGACCAGCATGGTGAGAATCCCCATCCACAGCAGAATGGTGTGGGTCAGGTCGGTATCATCAATAAAGATCAGGGTGTAGAAGCGGAAGAGGACATAGACCCCGACCTTAGTGAGCAGCCCGGCGAAGATCGCGGAGACGGCCACTTGGGGGGTGTGGTAGGAGGCGGGAAGCCAGAAGAAGAGCGGAAAGGCGGCGGCTTTAATGCCGAAGGCGACCAGAAAGAGCAGCGAAATCACCGAAACCAGGCCGCGCTCCTCGCCCGAGAGCTGGCTCAGTTTATCCGCCACATCGGCCATGTTCAAGCTCCCCACCAGCCCGTAGAGGAGTCCGATAGCACTCAAAAAGAGCGCTGAGGAGAAGAGATTAAGCGTGACATATTTAATCGCCCCCTCCATCTGCGCCCGCTCGCCACCAAGAATAATGAGCGCAAAGGAGGCGACCAGCATCACCTCAAACCAGACGTAGAGGTTGAAAATATCACCGGTCAGAAAGGCCCCGCAGACCCCCGCCAGAAGCAGATGGAGCAGCGGATAGTAGCCGTACTTCTCATGCTGCTTGGGGATTGAGGTGAGCGAATAGAGGGCGGTGGCAAAGCCGGTGATCCCGGTGAGAACCACCATAATGGCGCCGAGCAGGTCGGAGACCAGCACGATCCCAAAGGGAGCCGGCCAATTGCCGATCTCCACCACCTGAATCCCCTCGCGCCAGGTGAGCAGCAGCAGCAGCACCGCTGTCCACAGCAGCGCCCCGGTAGCCATCACCCCGAGCCAACGCTGCGCCGTGTGAGAGCGCCAGAAGAGCAGCGACAGCGCCCCCGCCAACAGCGGAATCAGCACCGGCAGCACCAGATAACTACTACTCATCGGTCAGTATCCTTCATCTCATCCATATCGTCCTGCTGCACCACCTCATAGGCGCGGTGGATCAGCACCACGGCAAAGGCGAGTACCCCGAAGCTGATCACGATAGCGGTGAGAATCAGCGCTTGGGTCAATGGATCGGCGACTGCGCCCGGCGGCAGTGCGCTCATCCCCTCGGGAATCAGTGCCGGTGCCCCGCTGGTCAGTCCGCCAGCGGTAAAGAGCAGCAGGTTAGCCGCATTGCTCAAAAGTACCAGCCCGATCACCAGTTTAATGATCGAGCGGCGCAGCATCATATAGAGGGCGGTGGCGTAGAGAATACCCACCACCACGGCCATTACGACTTCCATTCAGCGTTCTCCTCGGCCTCGGCCAGATTGAGGACGATGGTCAGTACCGAGCCGATGACGACCAGGTAGACCCCGATATCAAAGGCGAGTACCGTACTCAGCTTCACCTCCCCCAGCAGCGGCAGGGTGAGTGGCCACCAGAGCGCGGTAAGAAAGGGCTGCCCCTGAAGCATCGCCGGCACGCCACTCAGTAGCGCCAGGGTCAGACCGGCACCCATTAGATCGCGGGGATCGGCACGCAGGGTCTTGCGGGCACTTTTCAAGCCCATGGAGAAGGTGTAGAGGGCGAATGCCGAGGCGGCAACCAGGCCGGCGATAAAGCCACCGCCCGGCTCATTGTGGCCGCGCAGCAGCAGAAAGAGGGAGAAGAGGACCAGCAGCGGCAGCAGGAAGTGGCCTGCCGCCCGCAGGATCAACGAAGACTCCATCTTTGTTGGAGATTTACCGTTCATCGCTTTTGATCCTCCGCCCGCAGTTTGATCATGGCGTAGACCCCAATCGCCGCCAGCGCCAGCACGAAGATCTCGCCGAGGGTATCGAGCGCCCGGAAATCGACCAGAATCACATTGACAATGTTCCGCCCGTGGGCGCTCACATAGCTATGCTCAATAAAGTAGTGCGAAATCGAGGCGAAGAGCTGCACCTCTATCGTCATGAGCAGTAGCAGGGTAAAAGTGCCGCCCAGCAGTACCGCCACCACGGTATCGCGCTTGCGGTTCGTCCCTTTGCTAAGGGATAAAAAGCCGGGCAGCCGGAACAGCACCAGCACCAGCAGAATGACCGTCAAGGTCTCCACAAGCACCTGGGTAATACCGACATCGGGAGCCGAAAAGAGGACATAGAGCAGCGCCATGCCAAAACCGACCGCGCCGAGCGTCGCCACCGCGCCGAGGCGGGAGCGGGCGGTCACCGCCATAAATGCCCCGGCAGCGACCAGCAGCGCAACCAATAGACCGGGGAGCGACACTCCTGAAAAGTCGAGGCCCGGCCAGTGCGGGTAGCGGGTGACGATACCATAGCCCACCAGCAGCAGCAGGGTTCCCACGGTGATAAGTAAGTAGTAACGCAGATAACCATTTTGCAAAATGCGGGTCTGCCACTCGGCGATGCGCACCAGCCACGCCATTTTCCGCTCATAGCCGCGCTCCGGCCCGTAGCGGTCGATCCACTGCTGCGCCGCCAGCAGGGTACGTACCCGCTCCCACTGCCAGAACAGCACCCCGCCGACCAGCAGCGAAAACAGGCTCATCAGCAGCGGCAGGTTGAAGCCGTGCCACAGCGCCAGGTTAAGCGGCACCGGTTCACCGGCGACTGCCCGCGCCGCAGCGGCCAGTACCCCCTGCTCGGCCAGCCACGGCAGCAGCCCGAAGAGCAGCCCGAGGAGCGCCAGCAGCGCCGGGCCGAGCAGTTGGGCAAAAGGGGGATCATGAGGCGGGGTTTTGGTCGCTCGCCGGGTGCCGAACCAGGGGCGCAGGCCGACAATCGCCGCAACCGCCACGGTGATCATCGCCGAGAGCAGCGCCAGCAGGGTAACGATCAGGGTGAGCGGCCCCGCCCCGACCACCGCCTCAAACATCAGCTCCTTGCCGATAAAGCCGAAGAGCGGGAGAAAACCGGCCAGCGAGAGCGCCGCCAGCACCCCGAACAGGGTACTGAGCGGCATGGCGCGGGCCAATCCGCCGAGGTCGCGAAAATCTTTCAAGCCGGTGGCGTGGGTGATGTTGCCAGCGGTCATAAAGAGCGAACCCTTGTAGAGTGAGTGGGCCAGCAGAAAGGTGACCGCCGCCGCTATCGCGGTCGGGGTGCCGATGCCAATGAGCATGATCAGGGTTCCCAGCGCCATTACCGTCGAGTAGGCGAGGACACTCTTCAGCCCGGTCGAGCGAATCGCCAACAGGCTACCGGTAAACATGGTTACCGCTCCGAACAGCCCGAGCAGCAGCAGCCAACTGGTACTCCCTCCCAGCGCCGGATGGAGGCGGGCGAGCAGGTAGACCCCGGCCTTGACCATGGTGGCGGAGTGGAGGTAGGCCGAGACCGGGGTCGGCGCGGCCATTGCGTTGGGAAGCCAGAAGTGGAACGGCACCTGCGCCGACTTGGTGAAGGCACCGACCAGGATCAGCAGCAGCAGCGGCAGGTAGAAGGGGTGCTGCTGAATCAC
The DNA here is from genome assembly GCA_007135625.1 of Gammaproteobacteria bacterium. Taxonomy (GTDB): domain Bacteria; phylum Pseudomonadota; class Gammaproteobacteria; order Chromatiales; family Chromatiaceae; genus SLIM01. Next base: position 799 of record SLIM01000021.1, on the reverse strand, counting down.
CTCACTGGCACTGAGCAGCTCGACCAGTTCGTAACTCCCCCCGGCCAGCGCCAGCATGATCAGCCCGGCCATCAGCGCCAGCCCGCCCCCTACCGTGACATAGAGTCCCTGCTGCGCCGATTTGCGCGACTTCTCATCCTCGTGGTAGTAGCCGATCAGCAGGTAGGAGGTGATGCTGGTCAGCTCCCAAAAGACAAACAGGGCGATGAGGTTGCTCGACAGCACCAGCCCCAGCATCGAGGCCATAAAAGCGATCAAAAAGAGGAAGAAGCGCCCCTGGTTGGGATCTCCCGCCAGATAGCGCCCGGCGTAGATCAGGATAAAGGTGCCGATGCCGGTGATCAGTAGCGCAAAGAGCAGGCTCAATCCATCCAGCAGGAAGGTCAAATTGACATCCAGCCCGGGAATCCATGGATAGTAGAAGTAAAACGATTCGCCTGCACCAAGCTCGGGAATAAACCCCAGCAGCCAGACAAAGATCGAAGCGGGCAGTAGCGCGAAGAGCCAACCGGCCCACCCTCCGCCAAGGCGGGCGGTCAGCCACGGCGCACCAGCGGCCAGCACAAAGCCGGAGAGTACCGCCGCCAGCATCATAAGGCCACCCGCAGCGCCTTAGCTGTGCAGCGAGGGGAGTTCATCCAGTCCATAGCATACCCTCTCAAAAAGTTATTAAAGCCTATTACTAAAGACTTAATCCAGCAGATCATGGGGAGCATTTTACCACACGATAGGGCAAATGTGATGCCAGGGAGGGGAGGTCTAACGATCTGCGCCGAAGTATCCTCCCGAAACCCAAGAG
>SLIM01000377.1 GCA_007135625.1 Gammaproteobacteria bacterium | reverse complement strand
ACCCTCGCGACCGCTTGACACAAAGAACGATAACGGTTATCATTCATAGAACCCATTGTTCCACATCGTTCAAAAGGAGTCTACCATGCCCAACCACCCCCTAACCGCTGCCGCCCTAACTTTGCTGCTACAGCAGCAACTAACCGGTTGTAGCCGCGCCACCCACCAAGCGGCGACGCTGCTAGAGCGTCTCGCCGGTTCACATGAGGTCGATGCACTCACCCGCGAACTCTGCCAACGCATGAGCGACCGTCTGCTAGAGCAAGTGGAGCAGCCCGCATGAGTGCGCTGCGTCAGGCGATGTTTGGCGCAGAAGCCTTTTCACCGCCGCTGCCGCAGACACTCCCCGCTGCCCCTCCACCGCGCCGCCTGAAACTGTGGGAGCTGGAGGATCGTCTGCACTGTCCAGTGGTCGGAAGCTGCCTGCCGATGCGTCAGTTACAGCGTTTTGCCCGCCGCTTCGGCTTTGCCGAGTACCTTCACGACGCGCATCAACTGCACGTTGAAGCGGTCGTTCGCGCTGGTCAGCGCGGCCCCTTTGCCAAGGCGCTACAGAACTACTTTGACCAAGAGTTTGCAGCGATGGTGCGCCGCTTTCTGGCGGTCAATGAGGAACCGGCGGTGCTACGGCTGTGGCAAACGGCGATGCAGCAGGGAGAGGTCCCTGCAGCACTGTGGGCGGCGCTCACCCATCCGGCAGTCGGCCCGCTGGCCCGCCACCGAATCTATGGCGATATTCACATGCTCTCCCACCAGGTAGGGGCGAGTCATGCCGCCGATGCGCGTCGCCTAGCACGACTGGAGGAGGCGAATAGCGCGTTGCGCGAGCAGTTGCTCCAGCAGCAGCGGGAGAGCAGCGAGCAGATCGCGGCGTTGCGCGAGCAGATGGACGGCGTAACCCAAGAGCGCGACCGGTTGGCGCAGGTGGCGGCAGAGGTGGCGCCGTTACAGCAGCGGCTGACACGCTATGCGAGCGGCGGCGAGGTGACCGCGCTACGCCAGCAGCTAGCGAGTGGTACGCGGGAACGCCAGCGCCTCATCGCCCGCTGTCAGCATTTGGAGCAGGTGGCACAGAAGCTGCGCGAACAGGCGCAGCAGGTAGCGGCGGTGACTGCCGAGCGCGATCAGTTGCGCAGTGAGCAAGAGCAGTTGCAAAAGCAGTTGCAAAAGCTGCTGGAGATCGATACGCAAGCGACCGAGGCGGGGTGTGCGGGGTGTGGCTGTGACCGATGCGACAGCGCGGCACCAGGCCCGCTGCGCTGCATCCTCTGTGTCGGTGGCCGCCCCGCGCTGGTGGCGCACTATCGCGCTTTGGCAGAGCGGTTGGGGATGGTGCTACGCCACCACGACGGAGGGCGCGAAGAGGCGCTATCGCGTCTGCCGGAGCTGCTCTCGGGGGTCGATGCGGTACTCTGTCCTACCGACTGCGTAAGCCACTCCGCCTACTACCAGTTGAAACAGCAGTGTCGCCGCCAAGGGACTCCCTGTCTCTTTTATCAGGGCAGCGGAGTCGCCAGTTTTGGGAGCGCGTTGGCGCGACTGCGGCGCGGCGAGGTCAGTCTGGGTGCGCTGCAAGCAGCAGCACCGTATGCTTGATGAACTCTTTGCGGGACTCCTTGCGGGACTCCTTGCGGGACTCCTTGCCTTGGCCCTTTTACAAGGGGCTGCCTGGGTTTTGGGGTTGCCGGTTTTCAACCGGGTGGCTTGCAGCACGCTGCTAGGACTCTTTTGGGGTTGCCGGTTTTCAACCGGGTGGCTTGCAGCGCGGTGCTAGGACTCTTTTGGGGTTCCGGTGTCACGCGGGATCAACCACACCCGGGTGGCAGACCAGCGGTCATGCCAGGCGAGCTGCTGTGGTGACACCAGAATCCAGAGAAAGCCCAGGCCGCAGGGTATCCACGAGAGCAGTGAGAAGAGAAAGCGGCGCAGTGCATCGCTCCAGCGCAGCGAGGCTCCATCATCACGCAACACCCGCAAGCGCCAGGCACGCATTCCCAGAGTCTGCCCTCCGCGCACCCAGAAGTAGCCGAAAAAGAGGAAGATTACAACCGCAAGGTAGATCTGATAGAGGAGAAAGAGCGGATGCTCACGGTCGATGCCGTCGCCGACGGTGGTGGCGAACCCCTCCGCCAGTACCGCAGCAACGATAATTACACCGACCAAAAGCATTGTGTCGTAGAGGATCGCTCCCAAACGTCGCAGCAGTCCCGAGGGTACCCAGTCGGCGTAGGGGTCGTGGTGATCAGATTTTTGGTCTATTTCGTCATTCATAACGGAGTTGGTGTGTGGTTCCCGAAAATGGCATTATACTGGGTTTGAGAAAATTTCTCCCGAGCCGTTGACTATTCGACTACTGGATTTATGGTTTACGCTCAGTGAACCGGAATGGCTTTGACTCCTCTAACGGAGATCGGCTTAGAGAGAACCGGTCGGTGCAGTCAGGAACCACAACAAGGATGCAAAAGTAAGCGATGACTCTGTATGAAGCGATAGAGGCCCATGTTGCCTGGAAACAGCGCCTGATCGCGCTGATCGATAGTGGTGACGAGAAAGGGATGCAGCGAGTTGGTGATGAGACCGCCTGCGAGTTGGGGCGGTGGATTCAGCAAAATGGAGAGGTTTATGGGAATTTGACGCTATTTCAACGCCTTCAAGATGAGCATATCGCCTTTCACCGTTACGCCGAGGCGGTGGTCGAAGCGGTACATGCTAATGATCTGAATCGCGCTAATGAGATCCTTAATGGCGAGTACAACACCATGTCTATGCACATTATGCGCACCATGGCGAAGCTGCGGCGGGAGGTGGAGAGGCAGCCAAAATAGTACGCTAAAGCTCTTTTTCTGGAGGCCGAGGTCTCCGCCGCTCGGTATCCATGAGCCGAAGTGACCGGAACGCGGAGACCAAGGCCACAAAAACAGCGGTCATGGCCGCTGTTTCCGGTGACAGCCGTCGGAGTGCGGCCCTTGATTTAGGGGATTCTTACACGGCCCGCACATTGCCAGGGTAGGCTTCGATAGCGGTGCGGCCCTTGACTAGGGGATTCTTACCGCCAGAAAGATCGGCCCATCCTCTCGCTCAACCAGAACGGCAACCGATTTTCCCGATTCAAGGGTGGCCACAATTTCAGCAAATTGTCGGCGATTTTCGATGCTCTGGTTGTTGAGCTTGACAATAATATCCCCTTCGCGCAGCCCTGCGGCACGTGCCGCACCGTCGCGCAACTGCTCCACCACTACCCCCCCGGCTAACTGCCGCTCGCTGCGCTGCTCTTCGCTAAGTTCGCCAACCGAGATGCCGAGCGGATTGCTCACCTGCTCACTCGGTGCGCCTGAGCGGCTACGGGCGGTGCGGTGCGGCTCCTCGGGGAGCTGGGCGATGCGTATACTCAGGGTCTGCCGCTCTCCGTCACGCAGGATCTCGACTTTGGCCGGCTCGTTAATGGGGGTGATGCCGACAATCGGCGGGAGCTGGGCGGAGTTGATCACTTCGCGTCCGTTAAAGGAGAGGATGATGTCGCCACTGCGTACTCCGGCTGCGCGGGCCGGACTGTCGGGGAGTACTTGGGAGACCAGTGCGCCACGCGGCTGGTCGATGTTGAACGATTCGGCCAGCTCGCGGGTAACGTCCTGAATCATGACACCAAGCCAGCCACGCGAGACGCTGCCTTTGGTGCGAATCTGGTCGGCAACGTGCATCGCAGTGTCGATTGGAATGGCGAAGGAGAGTCCCATGTAGGCCCCGGTGTCGCTGTAGATCTGGGCGTTGACACCGACTACTTCACCTTTGAGATTGAATAATGGACCGCCGGAGTTGCCGGGGTTAATGGCGACATCGGTCTGAATGAAGGGGACGTAGTTTTCGCGGGGTAGGCTGCGCCCCTTGGCGCTGACGATGCCGGCGGTTACCGAGTGGTCGAAGCCGAAGGGGGAGCCGATGGCGAGAACCCATTCGCCGACCTTAAGGTCGGCGGAGCGACCGATCTTGACGGTGGGTAGTCCGGTGGCGGGAATCTTGAGTACGGCGGTGTCGCTGTGGGCATCGGAACCGACGACCTCGGCGAGGAATTCACGGCGATCATTGAGACGTACCCGAACCTCGTCGGCGTTGGCGATGACGTGGTGGTTGGTCAGAATGTAGCCGTCGGGGGAGATGATGAAGCCGGAGCCGAGCGAGCGGAGGTCGTGGCGCTGCTGCGGTGGGTCTATATACTCCGGTATCTCCTGAAAAAAACGCCGAAGCAGGTCGCCGAAGGGGCCGGCTTCGGGGATCTCGGGGAGGACGAAGCCGTGCGGCATACGCAGGTTGGCACTGCTGCTGCGGCTGTTCTGCTGGGTGCTGATATTGACTACTGCCGGGGCGTTGCGCTCGACTAGGGTGGTAAAGTCGGGTAGCCCGGTTACGTTACGGGCGTGGCTGGCGGTCACCAGCAGGCAGAGTGTCAGAAAAAGAAGCGTGTGTGATAGGGTTCGATAACCAAGCGTCATAACGAGACCTCCTTATGGTTAATGGCAGCAGAGGGGGGATGCTCTGCTGTCGGGCAACTGGGCGGGGGCGGCGGGTAAAAGGGGACAGGTTGCTCGCGAAGAACCCGGCGCAGTAGCACTGCTTGATAGCGGGGGTCGCTTTGCCACTGGCGGGTACGCTGGGCGAGCCAGTAGAAGCCGGCGGCGAGTCCGCCGAGTCCGCCGAGAATTGCGGCCGGTTCGGCGAGTGCGGGGTGGAGATAGCCCCCCCCTTGCGAGGCGGCCAGCGCTGCGACGATCATCGCCAGCAAGGGAACTCCGTAGGCGATAACGGAGAGGCGCGTTAGCGTGCTGTTGTGCAGGCCGATGATTACCGCATCACCTGGCCGAACCCCGAGGGGGTTGGCAACCCGCATGACCGGGTTGCGCACTCCCAAGACGCGGGAGAGGGCTGCGGTGCCACAACCGCTGCTGGCGCTGCAGCCGCTGCAACTGCTACGCCGCTGTGCCTCGACGAGGACACCGTCACCGTCGTAACGGGTTACTACTGCGTACTCTTCGATCATCGCGCACCTCGCCGCAGAGTGACCGCCTGCGCCACGGCACGCACGGTCGCTTTGGGGACTTCACCCACGGCGGTTACCTGATAGCGCCCCAAGGTCAGGCCGTAAGCGTTGACCGCACCCACGGTGGAGTGGCCTTGCAGCCCCTCGTCGTCGTTGTGTTCCAGGTAGAGAGAGAGGGTGGCGAGACCATCGGAAAGGACAATCTGCTCCACGCCTCGCTCGGCGTTCTCACCACTGCGTGGCTTGTGCAGCCATGGCTCGAATCCGGCGGGAAGTTGTCCAAAGTTCCAGTCACTGTCGGCGGCGCTGTAGGGGCGGATCTGCTCCTCGCGCAATCCTCGATCACGTAGATTGGACTCCGTAAAGTGCTGTAAGATCTCTTCGGAGGGGGTGATAAACTCAATTTGGACGAACATCATCTGCGAAAGGGTGTTGCCCTGCCCGCTTCGCAGGAGCGTCCTTAGCGGCAGTGCGTGATCACGGTCGAGGTAGAGGTCGATGCCGTAGCGGTAGTGGTCACGCGGTTCGATGCGGAGCCGCTGGACGCTACGCCCGGCGACCCGCTCGTTGCCGTCGTTCAGCTCAAATTGGTAGTAGCTTGCCAGACGTTCAACGCGGAAGGAGCGGAAGCTGCGGATTCCGTGACCACGGTGCTCACGCAGGGAGCCTCGGGTCTTGCCGGGGAGGATGCAAAGGAGTGACTCGCCGTCACGAAAGACTTCGCGCAGCTCGCCGTTGAGGGAGAGGAGATGCTCCCGCTCACGGCCATCGCTATGGATGTGGAGCAGTTGCATGGTCTCAATCTGGTCGCCGTGGAGGTAGACCAGCACCCCCTTGTAGTTAAGAGCGACAATCGCATGCTGCATCCGCTCCAGCCAAGCGACCGGCCCTTCCTCACTGGCGAAGATATTGAGGGGGATGGCGCTGCATAGAAATAGACACAAGGAGTGCAGCAGAAAACGCTCTCCGATGCGGTTATTCGCCACCATAGCTCACAAAGGTCGCATAAGGTCCGACCCGCACAACCCCCATTGGAGAGGCGATCTGACCGTGATCAACAAGGTAGTCGTTGAGTTTTCTCTCAACGGGCGAACCCTCTGCAAGGTTTTTCCAGCGGTTTGAGGAGAGCGAGACGGTCGCTACTCCGGCGGCAGGAGAGGCGGTGGGGGGGGAGGAGTGCCTGGCAACACTGCCTCCCGGTGGTGTCGGGTACTGCTCAACCACCTGCGCTCCCGACTGGAGGTCGGGTAGTCTACTCCCGGGCAGTAGCAGGACGGCGGTGGCGAGGGAGGCCGCCAAGGCACCGCCTAGCGCCCCCAAGGTGGGCAGCAGCCAGCGCTGCCGGGTCAAGCTGCGGCGAGGGCGCTGAACTCGCATTGGAGGCGGGGCGGGGCGTGCCACTAGCGCCGGTTCAGTAATCAGCCGTTGGTGGACTTGCAGGGCGATGGTCGAGGCATCAATCAGAAACACTTCTCCATGCAGTAGATCACGTACCCGATGCAGTTGCTCCCACTCTTGGCGCAGCCCTGCATCATCCAACAACAGCAGTAGCAGCGCCTCGGCCTCTGCCTGCTCCAGTTCATCATCGGCGAGTGCCGACAGTCTCTCTCTGATACTACCTGTCATAGCCGTACCTGGTTCTGTGTTTCAGGATTTCAGAAGCGGTTCCAAACGCTCATTAATCACCGCCCTGGCACGCCAAATCCTAGAGCGCACCGTCCCAATCGGACACCCCATAGCCTTGGCAATTTCGTCATAACTCATGCCATCCATTTCGCGTAGGGTAATCGCCATACGCAGATCCTCCGGCAACGAGGCGACTGCGTCCCGCACGGTGCGGGCAATCTCCTCCTTCATAAGGTGGCCTTCTGGCGTGTCGTACTCCCTGAGACGCCCGCCCATGTCCATTTGTTCCGCAATCTCTGCGTCAACATCGTGGATCGGGGCACGCCGCCCCATTGCAACGACGTGATTCATGGCCGTATTGATTGCAATACGGTAGAGCCAGGTGTAGAAAGCGCTCTCTCCCCGAAACTCGGGAAGCGCCCGGTAGGCCTTAATGAAGGCCTCCTGCGTCACATCCAGGGCATCATTGGGATCTTT
>SLIM01000047.1 GCA_007135625.1 Gammaproteobacteria bacterium | reverse complement strand
TTGATGATCAGGAGCTGATTTACCAAGGTTTTTTGGGGCTGAAGCGTTACCGTTTACGGCATCAGTGCTTTGCCGGGGGGTGGAGTGGGCCTTTGGTGCGTGAGCGCATTGAGGGCTATCGGGCGGCGGCGGTGCTGCCTTACGATCCGCTGCGCGATGAGCTGGTGCTGATTGAGCAGTTTCGCATTGGGGCGGTGGGGCGGGTTGAGAATCCCTGGTTACTGGAGGTGGTCGGTGGGCTGGTGGAGGGGGAGGAGGAACCCGAGGCGGTGGCGCGGCGTGAGACCTTGGAGGAGGCGGGGTGTGCAGTGCAGCGGTTGATTCCGATCTGTGACTATCTGGTGACTCCGGGGAGTAGTGATGAGTATCTAAGTCTGTTTTGCGGGATTGTGGAGAGTCGGGAGGCGGGAGGGATCTACGGTCTGGCGCATGAGGGGGAGGATATTCGCGCCTGTGTCCTCCCCTATGCGGAGGCGGAGGCGGAGCTCTATCGCGGGCGGATCAATAGCAGTGCGATTCTCATTGCGATGCAGTGGTTGGTGATCCACCGCCCGGCGCTGCGGGAGGGGTTGCTGTAGCCCTCTCGCTTCAGCCACCCGCCGAATCCTCCCCCTTGGGCAGTAAAAAGTGGAAGCAGGTACCGCTGTCGCTGCCGGCTGATTCGACCCAGATCGTTCCGCCGTGATGCTCGACGATCTTGCGTGCCACCGCCAGACCGACACCGCTGCCCTCGTAGTGGCTACGACTTTGTAACCGCTGAAAAACCTTAAATAGGCGGTGCGCCTGTTTCGGGTCGATGCCAATGCCGTTATCGCAAATGGTGCAGTGCCACCCCTTGCTGCTGTGGATGGCGTTAATCTGAATCTTAGGGATGCGCCCTGGAGCGCGGTATTTAACGGCATTTCCAATGAGATTTTGCAGCAGACGGGTAAATTCGTTGCGGCTGACCTGAAGAGTGGGCCAGTCGCCGCTAATCGAAACCTCGGCTTGTGCCTCTTGAATCGCTGGATCGAGAAAGTGGAGCGCCTCTTGCAGCGCCTCGCGACTCGCTAACGGGGCGATGGGTTCCCCCTTGCGCCCAACCCGGGAGTACTCCAGCAGCGACAACAGCATCTGATCCATGCGTTTGGCCCCATCCACGGCATACTCTATCATCTGCTGGGTATCAGGGGTGAGCTGCTTGGCCAGTTGCCGCTCCAGCAGTTGCAGATAACTGCTCACCATGCGCAGTGGTTGGCGCAGGTCGTGGGAGATGGCGTAGGCGAACTGCTCCAGTTCGCTATTGGAGCGGGCCAGGTCGGCGAGCAGGGCGGTGCGTTCGCTGATGTTGCGAAAGACCACCATAGCACCACTATTTTCACCCTCATGGTCGCTAATCGGGGTGGTGACATACTCCACCGGGAAGGAGCTGCCATCCTGTCGCCAAAAGAGTTCATCACTCACCTCGCGGCTCTCCCCGTCGTTGCGGCACTGGTGGATCGGGCAGTCATCAGCGGGATAGGGGGTGCCGTCGGCGCGGGTGTGGTGGGTGAGCGGGTGGGGATCCTGCCCCAAAAGCTGCTGCTGGCTCCAGCCGAGCATTTCAGCGGCGGCGCGGTTAATGAACTGTACCCGTCCTTCCAGGTCGATGCCGAAGATTCCCTCGCTGGCGGAGTTGAAGATCGCCGTCAGCCGTCTGGAGAGCCGCTCCAGCTCCAGTTCAGCCTGCTTGCGCTCGGTCACCTCGCGAATGTGGCCATGCCACAATACGCTGCCATCCTCCTTCGCCTCGGGCATCGCCTCCCCCTCCAGCCAGGCGATTTGGCCATCGGGGCGAAGCACGCGGTACTCATCGCGCCAGTAGGACAACTCGCGGGCGGAGCGCTCAATCCCTTCGGCAACCTGCTGACGATCCTCGGGGTGGGTCGCCTGAAAAACCGCACCGTCCCCCTTTGCCACCTCGGCAGGAGAGACTCCATAGATCCGGCTTATGCCATCTGATGCGTAAGGAAAAATGCCGCGACCGTCGGGCCACTGCTGGTACTGATAGACCATACCGGGGACGGTAGCGGCGATCTTGCGCAGGCGAGCAAACTGCTCTTCGGCCTGCTGCTGTGCCATGCGGGTATCGTGAATATCGGTATGGGTACCCAGCATCCGCGTCGCCTGGCCCTCGTCGCTATGCGCCACCACTTGGCCGCGTCCCTGAATCCAGCGCCACCCCCCGGCAACGGTGCGCAGCCGAAACTCAATGACAAAGCGCCGCCCTTGGGTGACACCTTGGATGACAATCGGCTGAATAGCGGGGATATCCTCGGGGTGGAGTAGCGCCCAAAACGTCTCCAGACTCAGCGGGGGGCGCTCTTGGTCGGGATAGCCGAGCATCACCCAACAGGCGCGATCCCAGTGGATGCAATCGGCTTCGATCTCCCAATCCCAGATCCCCACTCCGGTTGCCTCCTGGGCCAGTCGATAGTGGGCCTCGCTGCGGGCCAGCGCGGCTTGGGCCTGCTTTAGCGGAGTGATCTCAATACCGGTAACGGCGAGATAGAGGGTGTTGTGGATGGTCACCGGGTTGCTCTGCAGCAGCACCCGAATCTCTTGCTGCTCGGTAGTGAGGTGGCTCACCTCCAGCGTGATCGACTGCCCCTCATAGGCTGCCCGTAGCGCCTCCACCAGCGCCTCGCGCTGCTCCGGTTGCGACCACCAGGCGGTGTCGGGAAAGTAGCGCCCCACCACCGCTTCGCGCTCTACACCGATGACCGCTAGCGCCCGCTGATTGACCTCCAGCAGGCGGGCGCGATGATCGAGGATGCCGATGAGTAGCGGCGACTGGTCAAAGAGGGCGCGAAATAGCGCTTGACGATAGGTCAACTGGGCGGCAATCTCTCGGCTCTGCTGGAGGTTGCGGCGCAGGTAGAAGAGGATAAGAGCCAGCAGCATTAGCACCACCGCCGCACCTAGCCAGACCAACCAGCTCTGCTGCCGCCAGCGTAGCAACTGCTGCTCTTTGGTGAGTGCGACCTGAATATAGAGGGGGCCGCGCTCAAGCAGACGGAAACTCCCGATGCGCTCCTTCGCGTCGTCGCTGTACTCGCTAAACACTCCAAACCGCTCGCCGCTAGCGAGGCGCTGCGGAATCGGGTGGGCGGCGGGGAGGGGCTGACCGAGGGCGCTGGCGGGGATCTCGGGCCACTGCAACAGCAACTGGTGCTCTTGCCGACTGCGCAGTTGCAGCGTACCTCCCGCGACAGCGCCATTTCCCATCGCCATATAGTGCAGAAAAGTCTCCAGATCGAGTACCGCACTAATGACCCCGGCCAGCTCCCCCGCTTCGTCGCGCACCGCATAGAGGCGCACAATCGACCAGCGACCGCTAGAGCGTGCCACTAAAACGCTGGAGAAGATGCTGGTGAGCTGCGGCTGATCCCGCAGTTGTTGAAAGTGGGGGCGGTCGGCGATGGTGAAGGGTTGCTCCGTAAGGGAGGAGAGCAGCAGGGTGCCGTGGCGGTCAAACAGGTTGATTCCGTTGATGAGCGCAAACTCATTGCCCAAGCGGGCCAGTCGCTGGCGCAGCGCCTCCCACTCCTCGGGGGGGTGCTGGATAAACTGTTGCGGAGGGAGTTCGGCGGTCAGATAGTCCAGGATGCCGTCAACCCGTGCCAGGTCACTGTCGATGCGAGAGGCGATTAGCTCGGCTAGGCTCTGGGTCTGTGCCGCAGCCTGTGCGAGGGTGTGGCGATAACTGGTTACCGAGAAGAGTATCAAAACCAGCAGAAGGGTGGTTAACGTGGCCAGCAGCAGACCGTACTGCCGAAAAAGGTTCAAAATCTCTGCTTGCATGCTCTCTCTACTCAGCTTGCGGGTCGCGCTGATCGAACTCTCGCGCCAGTTGCACCAGGCCGCCGATATCGAAACTCCGCGCTAGCGCCTCAATGCGTGCGGCGGTGGTGGGGTAGCGCCCATCGCGGTGCAGCGCCTCGGCGAAGCGGTGGATGGCGGAGAGGTTGCCGGTGCGGGTCAGGTGCAGGAACTCCTTGGTCTGCTCGGTCGTGAGCGGGACGTGGTCGGGTGCCGGTGGTGCGCTCGCCTGCTGGGTAGTCCGCTGCTGCCAACATAGCGGCAGGTGACGGCCCAACTGCTCCAGCAGCTCCTCGCGCTGTACCGGCTTGGCCAGATGAGCGACACAGCCGGCCTCGCGACTGCTAGCGACATCTTCGGCGTAGGCATTGGCGGAGACTGCGATCACCGGCAGTTGGGCGAAGCCGGGCAGGGCGTGGAGGCGACGGGTCAGCTCTAGGCCGTTGAGTTGCGCCATCCGGACATCGGTCAGCACGAGGTCGGGGGGGGTGTCGGTAAGCTGGGCGAGGGCATTCACCCCATCCTCTGCCTCGCTAATGGCAAAGCCAAGCGGCTCCAGCAGGCGACGCAGCACCTGACGACTCGCCTCCTGGTCATCGACGATCAGCAGGCGCAGCGCCCCCTCGCCGCAGATCCGTTGGTATCCGCTCACGGTTGCTCGCGAAACATCGTCTGGTGCGGCTGTTTGCTGGCCCTGGGTGACCGGCAGCTCGACCCGAAAACAGCTCCCCTTGCCCGGTTCGCTGGTAACGTCAATCTTCCCGCCCATCGCCTCGACCAAGCGGCGGGTGATGGAGAGGCCGAGGCCGCTCCCTTGGGTGTGCATGGCGTGATTTCCCACCTGCCGAAAGGGTTCAAAAAGCTGTACCACCTCCTCCGCGCTCATCCCTACCCCGCTATCTTCGACCTCCAGCCGCAGGCCGCTGCTAGCGCTAAAATCGAGGTGGAGTGTTACCTGGCCGTGGCGGGTAAACTTAATAGCATTATTGAGCAGGTTGTTGAGGATCTGGCGCAGCCGTTTAAGGTCGCAGTAGAGAACCGGTGGTAATCGCTCCCGCCCGCTGACCTGAAACAGTAGCCCCTGCTGCTCCGCCTGTTGCCGAAACAGAAACTCCAGTTCACGAAAGAAGCTCTCACTGCGCCACTCTTCGGGGGAGAAGAGAAAGCGCCCCGACTCGATTCGCGCCAAGTCCAGGATGTCGTTAATCAGGCTCAACAGATGGAGTCCACCGTTGCGAATCCCGCTGGCCATCTGCTGCTGGGAGCCATCCAGCCGAGGATCGGCCTCTAGCACCTGGGCAAAGCCAAGAATCGCGTTTAGTGGGGTGCGCAGGTCGTGGCTCATGCTGGCCAAAAAGTCCGATTTCGCCCGATTCGCCTCTTCCGCCTGCAACTGTGCCTGGCGCAGTGCCTCTTCGTTCTGCTTGCGCTCGGTGATGTCGCGGGTGACCGCCAGATGGAGCGTTTGCCCCCCTTCTTCCAAGGGAACAGCGTGGGTCTCCATCCAGCGTCGCCCCCCTTTGAGGCCGCAGATCTGGTACTCCATGCGGGTTGCGACCCCGTTCAGTACCTGCTGGTGCATGGCTAGAAAATCTTGCCGCTGCTCCTCCATCACCAGCTTCGCAGCCTCCAAACCAACCACCTGTGCCAGTGAGTCGGCCTCAATCATCAGCAGCCCTGCGGGGTTCATCTGCACCAACCGTGCGGTGGGATCGAGGATCTTAATACACTCCGGTTCGGCATTGATAATCGCCCGTAGCCGCTGTTCGCTTTCGCGCACCCGCTGCTCGGCGTTACGGTGTTCGGTGATGTCGCTAAAGAGTCCGACGTAGTGGCTAACGCGGTTGCGAATCCCACGCACTGCGCTAATGGTGGTGGCTTGAATGTAGAGGCGACCGCTACGGTGGCGATTCCACAGATCACCGCTCCATTGCCCATTTTTCCGCAAGGCTTCCCATAGGTCGTGGTAGAAGGCCTCCGAGTGGCGGCCCGATTTGAGCATCCGGGGGGTGCGCCCGATCACCTCTTCACGCGAGTAGCCGGTAATTTCACTGAACGCCTGATTGACATAGACCATCAGCCCTGCGGCATCGGTGATCATAATTCCTTCTTTTGTATGAGTAAAAACCGCTGCGGTGAGCCGCGCATCGGCATCGCGATTGTGGCGCAGTAGGGCGTAACGGATCGCCCGCAGCAGCAATGCCCCCTCTTCGCCCTTGGCTAGATAGTCCTCCGCTCCGCCACGAATCGCCTCGCGGGTCGCCTCTACATCGTCTAGGCCGGTCAGCACAATCAGCGGGGCATCGGTCAGTTGGCGGCACTGCTCTACGGTCTCAATGCCCGAGGAGTCGGGCAGGCCGAGGTCGAGCAGCACCACATCCGGTTCGATGCCCTCGTGTTCCAGTAGATGGCGCACCGCAGCGAGGGAGTCGGCCTGGCAGATGCGAAAGGCACTCGCATCCTCTTCCAGCAAGCGCCAGCGGATGAGGTGGGCATCGCCGGGGTCATCTTCGACAATGAGCACTAGCGGCGGCTCTAGGGAGCGGTGAGTGGGGTTTGACATTCAAGCTCTTCTATTTCGTAGTAGGATATATAGCAGAGGACAGAGAAGAGAAGAGAGAGATGGAGGGTATGCACCCTGCCGCCTGCGATACCGCCACGTGTACGCTTCTCATCTTCCGGGTCTATAACAGAGGGTAGAGGGCAGAAGAGAGAGGGGAGCCGAAGCGTGGCGGTGGCACCACTTGCAAGGGGAGAGCATGTACGCTTCTCATCCTCCGGGCCTATGGCACTAAAGAATATCCTTACTTCCCATGAAATATCCCTATAAAATAAGGAAATACCCTCATCGATATCTTCGCTATGCTGAGGCATATCATCACGGCCACTTCCTAACCGTTTGCTCTGAATAATTGTATAAATACTACCCTTATATCTCCGCTATGCTGAGGCATATCGTCGCGGCCACTTCCTAACCGTTTGCTCTGAATAATTGTATAAATACCACCCTTTCCGATCCTTCGGCAGAGATCACTCCAATGGTACCAAAAATGTGACACCAATCAAACAGCATAATTTCTGCTGAATTCAATTTTTCACTGCTGACCGTGCGCTCTCACTCCTCGGTGAGCCGTACCGGTTGGCGGCGAGCGCCCCACGTCCCGGGGGTGGGGGCGAAGTGGCCGGGCAGGGGGTAGCCGCAGTGGCGGCAGTGGGCCTCGGCATTCAGCCCCCAGTGACCGAGTTGGTAGCCGCTGCGTTCAATCAGCGCACGCTGGCAGTGCGGACACCAGGTGGTGTTGCCCTCGGGGTCGCGGAGGTTGCCGGTGTAGACGAAACGGAGTCCCTGCTGCATGGCGATGTGGCGGGCAAGGCACA
>SLIM01000046.1 GCA_007135625.1 Gammaproteobacteria bacterium | reverse complement strand
GGCAGCCAACTCCCCTCCCTGGAGTCGCAACTGCGCAAAGCTACCGACTTTCGGGTCTACCGCGAACAGGTCAGCAGCGAGGGGCGAATCTCTGGCGATGGTCGCCACCTCCTCGGTAGCCGCACCGAACGCTACACCCTGGTTCCCAACTATGGCGGTCGGGTACGCATCCCCGGCCTCGAACTGGAGTGGTGGAATGTCGCCAGCGGTCGCCCGGAAAGCACCAGCGTACCGATTCGCCAACTGGTCGCCGGTGGTGAACCCGGCACCTTCCTCGACCCCACCTCCAGCGAACGCTTCACCAGCAACTTTCCACCACTCCTCTGGATTCCGATTAGCGCGCTGTTTGGCATCACCTTTGGCTTCTGGCTCCTCGCTTGGCTACGCCACAAAACCTTTGTCCGCCTCCTGGAGGAGGAGCTGCATATCGCCGCCCGCATCGTGCAACGCAACATTCGCCGCTTCCTCGCCTGGATCTCGCCGATTCGCCGCATGCAGCGGATGCGCCAAATGGTGATCCGAAACCTACCCAAATCGTACCGCTTATGGTTCTGTGTGCGCCTCGTCGAACAGGAGAGTGACCCCGAGGTGTGGTCTTATATGCTCAAATTTCTCGCCCAAAAACATCTCGGGCTACCTCCCCAGCGCTCAATGATCACCCTCGGCCAGGAGATCGCCGCCATTCACCCAGGGGCTAACGCCGCCACCCTCCACACCCTCATGGAGCAGCTCGACGACTACCTCTACGGCCAGCGCGAAAAACTCGACTTCATCCCTTGGAAACGCGCCTTCCGCCGCCAACTCCGCCCTGCCCTCCTGCCCCGGCGTAGCTTTGGCGAATCTCCAGCCGCCGCAGACCCCAAGCGCGGCCTCCCGCAACTTAACCCCGGGATAGAGTTGTAGCTCTTTGTCCCCTCTTTTCTCTCCTCTACCCTAAAAGAGAGCGCCTATGTCTAAACAGCCCCTACTTTCGGTGAGCGAGGCCCGTCAACGTATCCTCGCCGCCGTCGCCCCGGTCACCGGCACCCAGCTTCTGCCCCTGGAGCAGGCGCTGCACCGGATCCTGCGCAGCGACATCCACGCCCCTCACGACCTTCCGCCCCACCGCAACTCCGCGATGGATGGCTACGCGATAAATGCCGACGACCTCCCCGCCAGCGGCCAGAGCGAGCTACTCTGCGTCGGGCGCTCCTTCGCCGGAGCGCCCTTTGACGGTCGTCTGGAGAGCGGTCAGTGTATCCGTATCATGACCGGGGCTGTGGTTCCCGAAGGGGCTGATAGTGTCATTATGCAGGAGCAAGTTCAACGGCTCGGAGAGCGGGTTCAGATCGGCCCCAACCACCGACGCGGCGACAACGTCCGCCATCCCGGTGAAGATCTGCGTGCCGGAAGCTTGGTACTGCAAAGCGGGCAGCGTTTAGGCAATATCGAAATCGCCCTCCTCGCCTCCCTCGGGATCGCGCAAGTCACCGTTCAGCGTCGGCTACGGGTCGCCATCTGCTCCACCGGCGATGAACTGCGCCGCCCCGGCGAGCCACTCGCCCCCGGCGATATCTACGACAGCAACCGAGCGCTCCTCGCCGCCACTCTCAACCACCCCGCCATCGAACTCTACGACCTCGGCATTTTGGGGGATGACCGCGAGACTCTACGCGCCACTTTCCAAGAGGTTACTCACTTTGCCGACCTGCTCATCACCTCCGGCGGGGTCTCGGTCGGCGAGGCGGACTTTGTCAAAGAGATTCTTACGGAGATTGGAGAGGTTGATTTTTGGCGGATTAACATTAAACCGGGAAAACCCCTTGCCTTCGGGAAGATCGGCCCGACGCACTTCTTCGGCCTGCCCGGCAACCCGGTCTCCGCGCTGATCACCTTTCAGCAGTTTGTCCAACCCGCGTTAGAGCGCATGAGCGGCAGCGAACCGCGTACCCCGCTGCGCTTTAACGTCCCGCTCCGAGGCGACCTGCACAAACAGCCGGGCCGCGAAACCTATCTGCGCGGGATCCTGCGCAGTGACCCCGACGGCACACTGGAGGTCAGCAGCGCCGGCCACCAAGGCTCCCACGTGCTCAGTAGCGCCCTCCTCGCCAACTGTCTGATTATCCTCCCCGCCGACAGCAGCGGTGCCGCCAGCGGTGAGCCGGTTTTGGTCGAACCTTTGCGTGAGCGAATGTCATGAGTACCCCCCTTACCCATTTCAACCAACGCGGCGAAGCGTATATGGTCGATGTCGGTAGCAAACCCCAAAGCCAGCGCCGCGCCCTGGTTGAGGGATATATCACCATGCAGCCCGCTACCCTCGCCCTCATTCAGCAGGGCGGCCACAAAAAGGGCGATGTCCTCGGTATCGCCCGCATTGCCGGGATTATGGCCTGTAAACGCACCGCCGAGCTGATTCCGCTCTGCCACCCGATTCCGATCACCCACATCGACATCGCCCTCACTCCCCAACCGGAGCAGCAGCGGGTCTACTGCCTCACCGAAGTCCATAGCCACGGCCAGACCGGTGTCGAAATGGAGGCCCTCACCGCCACCCAAATCACCCTCCTCACCATCTATGATATGTGCAAGGCGGTGGATCGCGGCATGATCCTCAGCGGAGTTCGCCTGCTAGAGAAATCAGGCGGAAAATCTGGGAAATGGGAGTGTGAGGTTCGAGGCTCTAGGTGCTAGGCTCTAGGTGCTAGGCTCTAGGTTCGAGGTGCTAGGTTCGAGGTACTAGGTTCGAGGTGCTAGGTTCGAGGTACTAGGTTCGAGGTGCTAGGTGCTAGGCTCTCGCACCTCGAATCTCGCGCCTCGAATCTCGCGCCTCGCGCCTCGCACCTCGAATCTCGCGCCTCGCGCCTCGAATCTCGCGCCTCGCACCTCGAATCTCGAATCTCGACTTCCGACTTCCGATTTCCGACTTTTAAAACCCTGAAAAATAACAAGTAACATAATCCGAGTCAGTTGTTTATAATGGTGCAGTTTCATTGCGGCCCGAAGGTCGGCTGCTCTCCTCCACAGTTCAGGTACCCCCGTTTCTATGTCCCAAGATACCCCCTCTCTCACCTTTTCTGATATGGGCCTAGCCCCCGCGCTGGTGCGTGCAGTCCATGAGTCCGGTTACGAAACCCCATCGGCTATTCAGATAGCTAGTATCCCCTATCTGCTCGCGGGTCGTGACCTGCTCGGGCAGGCGCAGACCGGAACCGGCAAGACGGCGGCGTTTGCGCTGCCGCTGCTCTCCAACCTCAACCTTGATAATCCCATCACCCAGATTCTGGTGCTCACCCCCACCCGTGAACTGGCGATTCAGGTCGCTGAGGCGTTTCAACACTACGCCCGCCACCTGCCCAATTTCCACGTTGTGCCGATCTATGGCGGTAGCGCCTACGGCGACCAGATTCGTGGACTCAAGCGGGGCGCACAGGTCGTCGTCGGCACCCCTGGACGGGTGATGGATCACATGCGCAAAGGAACGCTGCGACTCGACGGGCTGCATGGGCTGGTGCTTGACGAGGCCGACGAAATGCTGCGCATGGGCTTTATCGACGATGTCGAATGGATTCTGGAGCAGACTCCGCCGCAACGCCAGATCGCCCTCTTCTCGGCAACCATGCCCTCGGAGATTCGACGAGTCGCTGATCGCTACCTCAAAGATCCACAAGTTGTCAAGATCGAGGTACGCGCACTCACCAACGACTCGATCAATCAACGCTACTGGCTGGTCGATGGACTGCACAAACTCGATGCGCTTACCCGCATCTTGGAGAGTGAGCCATTTGAGGCGATGATCGTTTTCGTTCGCACCAAAGCCGCTACCGAGGAGCTGACCGAAAAACTGGCGGCACGCGGTTACGCCTGTGAGGCACTGCATGGCGATATCGCCCAGCAACAGCGCGAGCGGACGGTCTCCCGGATCAAAGATGGTCGCCTCGACATCCTGGTGGCGACCGATGTTGCTGCCCGTGGACTCGATGTCGAGCGTATCACCCATGTCATTAACTATGACATCCCCACCGACCCAGAGGCTTACGTCCACCGCATCGGGCGCACCGGACGTGCCGGGCGCAGCGGCGAGGCGCTCCTCTTCGTCTCCCTTCGCGAACGCCGTCTGCTCAAGGCGATTGAGCGGACTATCGGACGCGAAATCTCGCGCATGCAACTGCCGACTATCGGCACCGTGAACCAGTTGCGCATCGAACGCTTCAAAAACCGCATTCGCGAAACCCTTGCCACCCAGGATCTCGACCTCTACACCCGCTTGGTCGCGGAGTATGAAGAGGAGGAGTCTACCGACCCGTTGATGATCGCCGCCGCACTCGCCGCCATGGCGCAAGGGGAAGATTCACTCCTTCTGGATGAGCGGGAGGAGCGCCGCACCCAGCGCAGCGAACGCCCGGAACGGGGACGCGACAGCGAGCGCGGGCCGCGCCGTGAGCGTTCGGAGCGTCCAGAGCGCCGTGGTGATGCCGATTTAGCGATGATCCGCTACCGCATTGAGGTCGGTTCGGCACACGATGTCCGCCCCGGCTCGATTGTCGGAGCGATTGCTAACGAAGCGGGGATTGAGGGCCGCCATATCGGGCGGATTCAGATCTTTGAACAGTTCAGCACCGTCGATCTTCCCGACGGCATGCCCCCGGAGATCTTCAGCGCCCTGCAGCGGGTTCGGGTCTGTGGCCGCCCGCTGGGGATCTCGGTGGATAACGGCCCACCTTCCGACGACCGCGAACGGCGTCCGCCGCGCCGCCGTAGTTAATGCCCCCCTGCGCCAGCCACCACCTGCGCATCGACCTCGACCGGCAGCAGCTCACCCTGCTGACCGGCGAGCAGACTCTCGCTAGCTGGCCGGTCTCCACGGCGCGTAACGGCCCCGGCGAGCAGATCGGTAGCGGCTGCACCCCACGCGGCCACCACCGCATTCGCCTTCGCATCGGAGCGAATGCGCCTGCTAACACGGTCTTTATCGGACGCCGCCCCAGCGGCGAGATCTGGACTCCGGAGCTGGCACACCGTCACCCCGAGCGCGACTGGATTCTCACCCGCATCCTGTGGCTCACCGGCAGCGAACCGGGACGCAATCGCGGCGGCCAGTGCGACACCCTGCGCCGCTTCATCTACATTCACGGCACCCCCGACGATCAACCGATGGGAACCCCCGGCTCACACGGCTGCATCCGTATGCACAACCACCACCTGATCGAACTTTTTGAGCAGGTAAATAATGGAACTCCAGTGGAAATTGTTTGCGGTAACACCGCACCCGCTAAAGCATCGCGTTGAGTCGCCCCGGAATGAGTGCTGTCTGGATGGCTTGCTTTTTGGAAGATCTGGATCTATATTCAGGGGGGTGTTGTAGGTACTCATCGACCTCTTACTTCACCTAATGACCATGCAATTTAAGCGTATTTTTTGGAAAAAGTGGCTGGTTTTTCTTCTGTTGGATCACAAATGAGGGTAGTGCATGGGAATAGATTCCGAATGGAAAGTAACTGTAAAAAACAAAGGAATAGCTAAGGGGCTTCCTGATAATATAAAGGGGAAGTTTATAACTCTTGCTAAACACATAGAAGTACATGGGTTGAATAATTTGAATAAATGGCCAGGCTATGGAAAACTTAAAGGTACGGAAAAATACCATTGCCACTTGAAAAAAGGAAACCCAACCTATGTGGCCGTCTGGAAAGTTGATAAAGCGAATAGGGTTGTTGAATTTGAGTACATAGGCACCCATGAAAAAGCGCCTTATTAGAAGGCAATGCCCTATGGATACGGCTTGGTCATCCAGGCCGTAGTTTGAAAGATTATTGGAGGTAAATACAGTGGCTTTTGCGAATTTTGTAGAGATTACTTTCAAAGGGCCTATTGATAAGGCTGATGATGCCATTGAGAAGATGATGGGGCTGGGTTTCGTCCAAGCTCAAGAACCTTGTTCTAAATCTGAGCTAATAGCATGGCGGGAGGCGTTCCCTGGTCTTACTCGTGAAGAGGAGAATGCTATTGTCCTTCAAGAAACCAGAAAACTGCGCGGGCTTACCCAAAAGCAACTTTCAGAATTGACTGATATTCCGAAAAAACACATTTCAGAAATGGAGAACAGAAAGCGCATGATTGATAAGCAAAGTGCGAAAAGGTTTGCTCAAGCGTTGGGCGTAAAACATCAGGTTTTTTTGTAGATTTTTTCGTTTGTGAAGGTGATTGGTCAATGCGTAGGTGCGGCCCAAAGTGATGCTGAGCGCTACACGACCGCTGAACTGATCGAGGCCAAAGGCGTGCGAGGTCTATTGAGAACCCCCGGCTCACACGGCTGCATCCGTATGCACAACCACCACCTGATCGAACTTTTTGAGCAGGTAAATAATGGAACTCCAGTGGAAATTGTTTCCCGCTGTTCTACAATCGCCTAAAATAGGCTACAGTAGCCTACAGGCTTGCCGATGTGCGAGCGATTGTGGCGGCAAGGATTTATCACTTAGGAGACCTCATGGAAACTCTCTACAAAGTCATCTATAACGGCCAGCTTAAACCGGGTACCGACCTAGACCGCTTCGCCCGCGCCTTCAGTGAGCAGTTCGGAACTAGCGAGGCCCAGGCGCTACAACTGGCAAATGCAGGAAAAGAGGTGCTGATTAAGAAAAACATCAGCACAAAAGAAAAAGCCTTCAAGTATCTTAAAGCACTTGCCCAGATGGGCATGGATGTCCGCCTGGAGACCATGGAAGGAGAGCTCATCGCTGGCACCGACCCCTCCGCTACCCCCCACTTCCGCATGCAGCAGCCAGAGAGCGAACCGGTCGCCGCGCCCCCGCCGCGCAGCAAGGGCCGCACCTGCCCCAAATGCGGCTCCAGCAACCTCGACGGTGACGAGTGCCTCGCCTGCGGCATCTTCATCTCCCGCTACCGCCCCTCCGCCGCAAGTGATGAGGATCGCAACCCCTACGCCACCCCGGAGGCGGAACTCTACGAAGCGGGGGAAGAGGGGGAGCTGCACGAACCGGTAGCGCTCCCGGCAGCCAACGGCTGGCAGTGGATCGCCCGAGGCTTCTGGCACTTCCGCCAAAATCCCGGCCCCTGGATTGGGGCCTTTATCGTCTTCATCGTCCTCTCCGTTGTCTTGCAACTTGCCCCGATTATTGGCCCCCTGATCTACATGCTGCTCTCCCCGGTATTCACCGCTGGCTTCATGCTCGGCTGTCACGAACAGGAGCAGGGTGGGGATTTTCGAGTCAGCCACCTCTTCGAGGGCTTCTCCAATAACGCCATGCAGTTAGTGCTTGTCGGAGTGCTCTACTTCGCCGCAACACTCGCCATCGCCATTATTATCGGCGGTGGCATGTTTATGCTATTCCTTGGGGGAATGG
>SLIM01000346.1 GCA_007135625.1 Gammaproteobacteria bacterium | reverse complement strand
ACTCGGTCGCCCGGCGGAGCGCGACGGTAGCACCCGCCTGCAACAGGGCGATGTCCTCCAGGGCTGGACGGTCACCGAAGTGCGCAGCGAAGAGGTGGTATTGCAGAGCGGCGGCGACCAGACCCGCATCCCTCTGCGCCGTTTTAGCGCCGTGCCGCTCCCCTCGGCCCCCCCCGCTGCCGCACCCGGAGCGGCACCGCCGCCACCCCCGCCCGGTCGCCCACAACCTGCGGTGCGGGTACCCCCCGGTGCGCGCCCCAACCGAGGCCCCGGATAGCCTCCCCGTAGCGGGCGGCCAGTGATCGGCACAACCGAATAACACCCTGATTGACAAAAGTAACGGACAGATCCATGAGCAAACGACATATTCCGCGCAGCGTGGTGCTGCTTTCCCTTCTCCTCAGCCTTCTCGTAGTTGGCTGTGCCACCCCGCCGGGGGGCAGCCAACTACGCAGCAGCGAGGCGGTGCGAGCGGTCTCCGCAACCGGCAACGGCCCCTCGCAAGAGGAGGAGATGGCGCTACGCTGGGAGGGGACTCTGCCCGAGGATCTTCCCGCCGACGAGCTGCAAGCGCAACCCCCGGTGATGGTATTTCCCGGCAGTGGCGAGTTTGTGCGCCGCGTAACCCCAGCCACGCCCCCCTCCGTCCGCCCGGGAGACATCACCCTCAACTTTGAAAACACCGACCTGCGCGAAGTGGTCAAGGTGATCCTCAGCGACCTGCTCGGCGAGAACTACATCCTCGACCCGGCAGTGCGCGGCGGAGTCACCATGCAGACCAGCCGCCCCCTGAACCGCGACGCGCTGCTACCGACTCTGGAGACCCTGCTGCGCATGAATAACTCCGGCATGGTCTTGCTCGAAGGGGTCTACCACGTCATGCCATTGGCCCGCATTACCAAAGGGACTTCCGTCCCGCAACTGGCCGACGCGATCACTTCTCTCCCCAGCGGCCACAGCCTGCAACTACTCCCGCTGCACTACATCTCCGCCGACGAGATGACCAAGATCCTGCAACCTCTGGTCAACGACGGCAGCATCATTCGCACCGACACCAAGCGCAACCTGCTGCTGCTCTCCGGTAGCGCCCGCGAACTGCACCATATCCTGGATATTGTGCAGCTCTTCGATGTGGACTGGATCTCCGGGATGTCGATCGGCTTCTTTGAGCTGCAATACGCCACCACCGAAAGCGTTCAGCGGGATCTCGACACTATTCTCAACGCCGGTGCCGAAACCGATCTGAGCAGCCTGCTACGCATCATGCCGATTGAAAGCATCAACGGCCTGCTAGTGGTCACCCCCCGGCCCCACTATCTGGATGAGATCTCGATGTGGATCAAACGCCTCGACCGCATCGGCGCGGGCGAAGAGAGCGAACCGCAACTCTTTGTCTACCGAGTGCGCAACGGCGAAGCGGAAAAACTCGCCGGTCTCTTGAGCGACCTCTTCGCCAAAGACGAAAAGCGCACCACCACCACCCGCGCATCGGAGCTGGCCCCCGGACTCACCCCGCGCACCGTGGAGACTCGCCGCAGTGGCGAAGCGGGCGAGGGCGAGGGAGGCACCGCCCGCCGCCAGCAGCCAGTGAGCGCCGACAGCGCCACCAGCACCAACCTGGAGGCCGAGCTGCGCATCGTCGCCGATGCCGATAACAACTCCCTGCTGGTCATGGCCACCCCGCGTGACTACCAAAAAGTTCTGCGGGTTCTGGAGCGCCTCGATGTCGTCCCGCTCCAAGTCCACGTCGAAGCCACCATCGTTGAAGTTGTCCTTAACGACGAACTCAAATTTGGCATTCAGTGGTTCTTCGACGGCAGACACGGCAACAACTACAGCTCCAGAGTGGGCTGGGACGGCAGCATCGACGGCTCCTCCTCCGGTCTCGGTCGAATCTTCCCCGGTTTCAGTTGGGCGCTGGTCAACCACGCCAGCGAGATTCGCGCCGTACTCAACGCCTTCGCCGGCGACTCCTTGGTGAACGTCCTCTCCGCCCCCTCGGTAATGGTTCTCGACAACCACACCGCCAAGATTCAGGTGGGTGACCAAGTACCCATCGCCACCCAATCCCAATCGAGCATCGAAGGAAGCTCGGTGATTAATTCGATTCAATATCGCAACACCGGTATTTTGCTCACCGTCAAGCCGCGTGTCAACCCCGGCGGCCTGGTTACCATGGAGATCGACCAAGAGGTTAGCTCGGTCTCCGCCACCGCCTCCTCCAACCTCAACTCCCCGACCATCTCCACCCGCTCCATCTCCAGCACGGTGGCGGTACAGACCGGCGAATCGGTCGTCCTCGGCGGGCTGATTCGCGAAGATAACCGCCGCACCGAAGCGGGAGTTCCCGGTCTCTACCACCTCCCCTTTATTGGCAAACTCTTCGGCGAAGAGAGCCGCTCTACCAACCGTACCGAGCTAGTCGTTATCCTCACCCCACGCATCATCGGCAACGACCGCGATGCTCGGCGGATTACCGAAGACTTTCGAGCGCGTTTACAGGGGCTTGAAGGACGGTTTTAAGTTGTCGTTTATCGCTCCAAAACGTGAGCAGCGTACCGGCGAGCGCCTCACCAGCGGCACTCCCCGTGCGCGGCTCCTCTCCCTACTTACCCTCGGTCTCTCTCCGCTACGACTACAGGAGCCTTCAGCATGAGTGAACACTTCCAAGAGAGCGGATTTATCCCGCTCAACCTCGCGATTCTCACCGTCTCCGACACCCGCACCGAGGAGAGCGACAAATCGGGCCTTTACCTCCAACAAGCCGCCCTCACCGCCGGTCACCAAGTCATCGAAAAAGCGATTGTACGCGACGACATCTACCCCATGCGTGCCATCTTCTCCCGCTGGATCGCCGACCCCGGAATTGATGTCATCCTCAGCACCGGCGGCACCGGCATCAGCGGACGCGACAGCACTCCGGAAGCGGTCGCCCCGCTCATTGAGAAACCGATCAGCGGCTTCGGCGATCTTTTTCGCACCATCTCCCTAGAAGAGATCGGCCCCTCCGCCATTCAATCCCGCGCCATTGGCGGACTCACCAACCAAACGCTCATCTTCTGCCTCCCCGGCTCCACCGGTGCCTGCCGCACCGGCTGGGAAGGGATTCTGCGCAGCCAACTCGACCACCGCACTCGCCCCTGCAACTTCGCCCAGATGTTTCGCGCATAGCGGGGGGGAGAAGCCAGCTACAGGGTTACAATCACGCTGCGCGGGGCAAGCGGGAGGGCATATTCAAACGAGCCAGCTACAGGGTTACAATCACGCTGCGCGGTTGACGGGTACCAAAGATCCCACTGCGATGAATCTGCAACTCAATCGTATCGCCCGGCTGATACTCCAGCAGGGTAATGCGCAACTCATCGTTATGGTGAATCGCCTGCCCCTCAATCGCCGCAATCTGATCACCGACCAACAACCCCGCCTGCTCCGCCGGGCTATTCGCCATCACCTGCTTAATAAACACCCCCTGCTCACGACTCTCCAAAGCAACCCCGAGTTGAGCGCGTGGAGGGGCCGGCAGCGGATTGGTGGTATAGGCAAAATCGGCGACCCCAGGGGCGAGTTCGACACTCTCCGCCGGCAGCAGCACCAAACCGCGCTCACCCGTGCGCCGCTCAACCCGCTGCGGAATCCCCGAACGGTAGGCGAGATGCCCACTCCCCGCCAGCACTACCAAACGACGCTCCGGATGCTGGATAAGAAACTCCGCAATGCGCTGCGCCATGGTCTCATCCCAAGCGAGCTGAATCGTTAAAAAGCGATCAAAACGCCCGCTAGAAGTAGGCGGATGGCGCTGGTAGAGCGCCTGCAAACGGGCCTGGTAGTGCTCATCGGATTGATCAAGATGCGGAATCTGCGCCTGCTCCTCGGGAGTCAACCCCTCCCAACCGACCTCACGCAGACGAGCGACCAACTCACTGGGAAGATTAATCGCCACCAGCGGAATGCACTGCTCACGCGCAAACTCCAAAATCGGACGATAAAGGGCGTAGTCATAGCCCCAACGACTAAACCACTCACTCTGGTGCAGCAGCCCGCTATGATCCAACTCCCCAGCAATAAAGTGATCCAATACCGCCTGCTGCGGCCACTGAAACATCTCCAGCGCAATCGCCAACTCGGGATCGGCTTGATGGATCTGGGTAATGATTTCGAGCTGCTTCAGATGGTGTGCGTAGTTCGTGTGGCTCTCGCCGAGGTAGATCACCCGCGCTTGCAGCAGCTCCGGAAGCAGCCGCTTCAGCTCCTGATGCTGGCGTAGATCGAGCAGAACTTCGGCAACTTCGGGGCGGGGTGGTGGTGACATAACTTCTCCTAATGGGATGTGTTGACTAAGCGGCGCAGGCGCAGGGGAGTGGAGACAGCCGCTGAGGAGGAGAGCCAGCAGACCCAGCAGGGCGGCTCGGCATCCTCGATAACCGGGGGTCAAAGAGTGCATAAATCGTTTTTCCTCAAGGGTGTCAAAAATCGACCCCCTTATATAAGATCTATAAAGATAAAAAACCTAGATCATCCTGCAGGGACGCGACCCAAACCGATTGGGCCGCACCCGCCCCTATACGCGGTCGTAGATCTTACCACCGCCCTGGGTAAACTGACGCGCCTTCTCCTCCATCCCCTGCTCCAGCGCAGTGATCGAATCGAGACCGTGCTGCGCAGCGTAGTCACGCACATCCTGACTGATCTTCATGGAGCAGAAGTGGGGGCCGCACATCGAGCAGAAGTGGGCCACCTTGGCCGACTCCTTAGGCAGCGTCTGGTCGTGAAAGTCGCGCGCCTTCTCCGGATCGAGGCTGAGATTGAACTGATCCTCCCAGCGAAACTCAAAACGGGCCTTCGACATCGCATTATCACGCAACTGCGCCCCCGGATGGCCCTTAGCCAGATCAGCGGCATGGGCGGCGATACGGTAAGCGACAATGCCCTCTCGTACATCCTGCTTATCGGGCAGTCCTAAATGCTCCTTCTGGGTAACGTAGCAGAGCATCGCGGTGCCGTACCAGCCGATCTGCGCCGCACCAATCGCCGAAGAGAGGTGGTCATAGCCAGCGGCAATGTCCGTAACCAGCGGCCCCAAGGTATAGAACGGCGCTTCAAAGCACTCGGTCAACTCCTTCTCCATATTCTCCCGAATCTTCTGCATCGGCACATGGCCCGGCCCCTCAATCATCACCTGCACATCGTGCTGCCAAGCGATCTTGGTCAGCTCGCCCAAGGTCTCCAGCTCGCCGAACTGGGCGGCATCATTGGCATCGGCCAGGCAGCCGGGACGCAGCCCGTCGCCGAGGCTGAAGGCGACATCATAGGCCTGCATAATCTCGCAGATTTCAGCAAAATGGGTATAGAGAAAGCTCTCTTGATGGTGCGCCAGGCACCACTTGGCCATAATCGAACCGCCACGCGAAACGATCCCAGTCAGCCGCTCGGCGGTAAGCGGGATGTAGCGCAACCGCACCCCGGCGTGGATCGTAAAGTAGTCCACCCCCTGCTCCGCCTGCTCAATTAGGGTGTCGCGAAAAATCTCCCAAGTCAGCGCCTCCGCCTTGCCATCCACCTTCTCCAGCGCTTGGTAGATCGGCACGGTACCAATCGGCACCGGTGAGTTGCGGATGATCCACTCGCGGGTCTCGTGAATGTTCTTGCCGGTTGAGAGATCCATCACCGTATCGCCGCCCCAGCGGATCGACCAGACCATCTTCTCCACCTCCTCGGCAATCGACGAGGTGACGGCAGAGTTGCCGATGTTGGCGTTAATTTTTACCAAAAAATTACGTCCAATGATCATCGGCTCGGCTTCGGGGTGGTTGATATTGGCCGGAATAATCGCCCGTCCGGCGGCGATTTCATCGCGCACGAACTCCGGGGTGATGCGCTCCGGGATGTTGGCCCCGAACCGCTCGCCGGGGTGCTGGCGTAGCAGCTTGGTGTAGCGCGGGTCGTCGCGCAGCTCATCAAGGCGGCAGCTCTCGCGCAGCGCTACATACTCCATCTCCGGGGTGATGATCCCCTTGCGAGCATAGTGCATCTGGGTCACGTTGCCCCCCGCTTTGGCGCGGCGGGGTGTGCGCAGGTGGCCAAAGCGCAGTGCCGCTAACTCGGGGTCGCTGGCCCGCTCGACACCGTAGTGGGAGCTGGGGCCGGAGAGCTGCTCGCAGTCGCCGCGCTCTTCAATCCAGCGCGAGCGGATATCGGCTACCCCTTGCAGCAGGTCGATCTCCGCCGCCGGGTCGCCGTAGGGGCCGGAGCAGTCGTAGACTGGAATCGGCGGGTTCTCTTCGGCCCCAAAGCTGGCTGGGGTGGAGGTTTGCAGGATCTCGCGCATCGCCACCCGCAGGTCGGGGCGCGAACCCGTAACGTAGATGCGGCGGGAGCCGGGGTAGGGACGGGTCATCGCCGCCGAGAGGCGGGTGGCGTGGTGCAAAATCGGGTCAGCGTTGGCATTCATGCCTCGGTTCCTGTAGGTCAGGGGCGGGGCGAGGAAGGGAACATGGGAGTGTTGCGCTTCCCTCCGCCGGTGTTATCCGGGTCAGGTTCAAAGGGTCTCTCTCAGCCCACTGTGTGGGCACCCCTAGCGTGTTGGGTTGCCGGTAGTCGGTTCGGAATGATCCTCGGCAACCGCGAAACACCACAGTAACGAATCGGATTTTTAAATGCAAGCGGTTCATCTGCGCACGGCATTCTGCTAGGCGCACGAACCCATTCTGGCTGATCGTCCGTTGCGCCAGTTCACTCCGCATACGCAGGGACAAGTCCAAGCCAAGCGGGAAGCTCCGCAATCGCATCAAGACACCCCAGCGGCTGGTGCTGAAGGAGCCGCTCGCTGGCGTGTACCCCGTAGCTGACCGCGAGGCGCTCGCTACCGGCATGGATCGCCATCTGCATATCGTACTCGGTATCGCCGATCATCAAAGTCTGCTGTGGGGCGACATCCAGCACTGCCATGATTTGCAAGAGCATCTCCGGGTGGGGCTTGGAGAAGGTCTCATCGGCACAGCGGGTGCAGTGAAAGAGATCGCGCAGTCCGGTCTCATCAAGTACCCGCTCCAGCCCACGCCGTCCTTTGCCGGTGGCGATGGCCAGCAGGTACTCTTCGCTAGCAAGCTGGCGCAGCACCTCCTCGGCACCGGGAAAGAGTGGGGCGGGGGTCGGATCGGTACCAAGAAAGTGGTGGCGGTAAGCCTCGGCAAGGCGGTTGATGAGCGTCCCATCGGCCTCGGGAAAGAGCGCGGTAACCGCCTCGTGAAGGCCCAATCCGATGATGTTGCGCGACTGCTCACGGGTGGGAATCGAAAGCTGAAGGTCTTGTGCTGCCGCTTGCAGGCAGCGGACAATACGCGCTTCGGAGTCCATTAGGGTGCCGTCCCAATCAAAAACCAGTAGGGTAAACTGCATTATACGCTCGTTT
>SLIM01000244.1 GCA_007135625.1 Gammaproteobacteria bacterium | reverse complement strand
AGGGTTAAGGGGTAC
The DNA here is from genome assembly GCA_007135625.1 of Gammaproteobacteria bacterium. Taxonomy (GTDB): domain Bacteria; phylum Pseudomonadota; class Gammaproteobacteria; order Chromatiales; family Chromatiaceae; genus SLIM01. The sequence goes on along the minus strand of SLIM01000244.1, from coordinate 7,405 downwards.
TTGTCGTCCCTGCCTTAAAACTTAACCCTTAAAACTTAACCCTTAAAACTTAACCCTTAAAACTTAAAACTTAACCCTTAAAACTTATGCAACTCTTGCAAGCGGCGTACTTCGGTGTTGGCGACCTGTTTGAGGGCGAGGCAGCCGGCTTCGGCTCCGGCGATGGTGGTGGTGTAGCTCACCTTATGTTGCAGGGCAGCGCGGCGTATCGCGGCAGAGTCTTCAATGGCCTTTTTGCCTTCGGTGGTGTTGATGATCAAGCTGAACTCGCCGTTTTTGATCATATCGAGGATATGGGGCCGCCCTTCGGAGACCTTATTGGCCCGCATACAGTCGATCTCCTCCTCAACCAATACCTTATAGGTACCACCCGTGGCGGCCAGCTCAAAACCGAGTTCGCGCAGGTCGCGGGCGACTCCGACGATGCGCCGCTTGTCGGCATCGCGCACCGAGAGCAGCGCCTTGCCGGTACGCGGCAGGGCGGTACCACTCCCCTCGACCGCCTTGGCGAAGGCTTCGCCGAAGTTGCGCCCGATCCCCATCACCTCGCCGGTCGATTTCATCTCCGGCCCGAGCAGGGTATCGACCCCGGGGAACTTCACAAAGGGAAAGACCGACTCCTTGACGAAGAAGAACTCGGGGATCACCTCGCGGATAAAACCTTGCCGCTCCAGGGAGACACCCACCATGCAGCGGGCGGCGACCTTGGCTAACTGTACCCCGGTCGCCTTGGAGACAAAGGGGACGGTGCGCGAGGCGCGGGGGTTGACCTCCAGCAGGTAGATCTGATCCGCTTTAATCGCAAACTGGGTATTCATCAGCCCCTTGACACCGAGCGTAAGGGCGATCTTTTCGATCTGCTCACGCATCCGATCCTGCACCGAGAGCGAGAGGGTATAGGGGGGCAGCGAGCAAGCAGAGTCGCCGGAGTGGACTCCGGCCTGCTCGATATGCTCCATAATCCCACCAATCACCACCCGCTCGCCGTCGCAAATGGCATCAATATCGACCTCAATGGCATCATCGAGAAAGCGATCCAGCAGCACCGGCGAGTCGTTGGAGACTTTTACCGCATCGCGCATGTAGCGGCGCAGATCCTCCTCATCGTAGACAATCTCCATCGCCCGCCCGCCGAGCACATAGGAGGGGCGCACCACCAGCGGATAGCCGATTTCGGCGGCGAGGAGTACCGCCTGCTCCGCTTCGGTGGCGGTGCGGTTGGGGGGCTGTTTCAGTCCCAACTCGTGAATCATCCGCTGAAAGCGTTCGCGATCCTCGGCCAGGTCGATGGAGTCGGGAGAGGTGCCGATAATCGGCGCACCCGCCGCCTCCAGGGCGCGGGCCAGCTTGAGCGGGGTCTGGCCGCCATACTGCACGATGATCCCTTTGGGGTTCTCCTTGTGGATCACCTCCAGCACATCTTCCAGGGTCAGCGGCTCAAAATAGAGGCGGTCGGAGGTGTCGTAGTCGGTGGAGACGGTCTCCGGGTTGCAGTTGACCATAATCGTCTCATAGCCATCTTCGCGCATCGCAAAGGCGGCGTGGACGCAGCAGTAATCGAACTCAATTCCCTGGCCGATACGGTTGGGGCCGCCCCCGAGAACCATGATCTTTTCGCGGTTGGTCGGCTCCGCCTCGCACTCCTCCTCATAGGTGGAGTAGAGGTAGGCGGTGGAGGTGGCGAACTCCGCAGCGCAGGTATCGACCCGCTTATAGACCGGGCGCAGCCCGAACTGCAAGCGGTGGGCGCGTAGCGTCGCCTCCTGCTCGCCGAGCAGCATGGCGAGGCGGGCATCGGAGAAGCCCTTGCGCTTCAGTTGGCGCAGGCGGTGGACATCGAGTGCCGCCAGCCCCTGCTGCCGCACCTCCTCCTCCATCCGCACCAGCTCCTCAATCTGCACCAGAAACCAGGGGTCGATGTGGGTCAGTTCGTGGACATCGTGCAGGGTGCAGCCGCGCCGCATCGCGTCGGCGAGGTACCAAATCCGCTCCGGTCCCGGCTCGCGCAGCTCGTAGCGCAGTTTGCTCTTCACCTCCTCGGCATCGAGTGCCGGGTCGAGGATCTCATCGAGACCGCTCATCCCGGTCTCCAGCCCGCGCAGCGCTTTTTGTAGCGACTCCTGAAAGGTGCGCCCGATGGCCATCACCTCACCGACCGACTTCATTTGGGTGGTAAGGCGGCTGTTGGCCTTGGGAAACTTCTCAAAGGCGAAGCGCGGGATTTTGGTCACCACATAGTCGATGCTCGGCTCAAACGAGGCCGGGGTGGCCCCGCCGGTGATGTCGTTGCGCAGCTCGTCGAGGGTGTAGCCAATCGCCAGCTTGGCCGCCACCTTGGCAATCGGAAAGCCGGTCGCTTTGGAGGCGAGTGCCGAGGAGCGGGAGACGCGGGGGTTCATCTCAATGATGATCATCCTTCCATCTTCGGGGTTAATCGCAAACTGGACATTGGAGCCGCCGGTATCGACCCCGATCTCACGCAGCACCGCCAGCGAGGCGTTGCGCATGATCTGGTACTCTTTGTCGGTGAGGGTCTGGGCCGGGGCGACGGTGATGGAGTCGCCGGTATGGACGCCCATCGGGTCGAAGTTTTCAATCGAGCAGACGATGATGCAGTTATCTTGATGATCTCGCACCACCTCCATCTCATACTCCTTCCAGCCGAGTGCCGACTCCTCGATCAGCAGCTCGGAGGTGGGGGAGAGGTCGAGACCACGGGTGCAGATCTCCTCAAACTCTTCTTGGTTGTAGGCGATACCGCCGCCCGAGCCGCCGAGGGTGAAGGAGGGGCGGATAATGGCCGGAAAGCCGATCTGCGGCTGCACTTGCAGCGCCTCCTCCATGCTGTGGGCGATCACCGAGCGCGGCATGTCGAGGCCGATCTTGCGCATCGCTTTGCGAAAGAGGTCGCGATCTTCGGCCTTGTCAATCGCCTCTCGCGAGGCGCCGATCATCTCCACCCCGAAGCGCTCCAGCACCCCTTCGCGCACCAGGTCGAGGGCGCAGTTGAGCGCGGTCTGCCCGCCCATGGTCGGGAGCAGAGCTTGCGGGCGTTCGCGCTCAATCACCTTGGCCAGGGTCTGCCAGTTGATCGGCTCGATGTAGACCGCGTCGGCGGTGTCGGGGTCGGTCATAATGGTGGCCGGGTTGGAGTTGACCAGCACAACCCGGTACCCCTCTTCGCGCAAGGCTTTGCACGCCTGCGCCCCGGAGTAGTCGAACTCGCAGGCTTGGCCGATGACAATTGGACCGGCACCGATGATCAGGATCGTTTCGAGGTCTGTTCTTTTGGGCATGTCGTGGCTACCGCTGGCTATGTACTCAAGAGAGGATAAATCAAGAGGCCCGGTGGCGCTCGATTAGCGTGATAAAGTGATCAAACAAAGGGGCGACATCATGGGGGCCGGGACTCGCCTCGGGGTGGCCCTGAAAGCCAAAGGCGGGACAGTCGGTGCGTTCGATCCCCTGCAGCGAGCCATCAAAGAGTGAGCGGTGGGTCGCCCGCAGGTGCGCCGGCAGCGACGACTCATCAACCGCAAAACCGTGGTTCTGGCTGGAGATCATCACCGCGCCGCTGACCAGATCCTGCACCGGATGGTTGGCCCCGTGGTGACCAAACTTCATCTTCAGGGTCTGCGCCCCACTCGCCAGCGCCAGCAGTTGATGGCCGAGGCAGATGCCAAACAGCGGCACCCCCCGCTCCAGAATCTCGCCAATCGCGGCAATTGCGTAGTCGCACGGCTGCGGGTCGCCCGGCCCGTTGGAGAGAAACACCCCATCGGGATTGAGCGCCAGCACCTCCGCCGCCGGAGTACGCGCCGGGACTACCGTCACCCGGCAGCCGCGATCCGCCAACATCCGCAGGATGTTGCGCTTCACTCCGTAGTCAAAGGCGACCACATGAAAAAGGGCGGCATCCCGCTCCGCCTCGGGGTGCTGCTCCGGCAGCCCCTGCTCCAGGCTCCAACTGCCGTGCTCCCAGGTGTAGGGAGCGGTGACACTCACCACCTGCGCCAAGTCCATGCCGGCCAATCCGGGAAACTCTTGTGCCGCACGCAGAATCGCCGCCTCATCCACCCCTGCGCCGGTGACAATGCAACCGGCCTGCGCCCCGCGTTCGCGCAGAATGCGGGTGAGTCGCCGGGTGTCAAGATCGGCAATCGCCACCACCCCGCGCTCTCGCAGGTAGCTATCCAGCGACTGGCTGCTGCGCCAGTTACTCGCCAGCAGCGGCAGATCACGAATCACCAACCCGGCGGCATGAATCTGCGTCGCCTCTTCATCCTCGGGGTTGACCCCGGTGTTGCCGATGTGGGGATAGGTCAAGGTGACGATCTGACGGCAGTAGGAGGGGTCGGTCAGGATCTCCTGATATCCCGTCATGGAGGTATTGAATACCACCTCGCCAACGGTCATTCCGTCAGCACCAATGGAGCGGCCGCGAAATTGCGTCCCGTCCTCCAAAACCAGTAGAGCAGGCGTAGTCAAGGTGATCCCCCTACGGACACATAAAAAAGGACAGCCTTACCTCAAGGTCTGCCCCATAAACGAGGATAAAATCACGCGACAGGCCAGTTGATTTGCTGGAGCCTGACCCGATCTGGCGCTCATTGTACTAAAGCAGAGAGAGTGATGTCCATCTATCGCTGAGAACAGCGAGCAGCGAGCGGAAGAGCGATGCGCTGGGTAAGTCCTACCTACAGGCCCGGTATCGACGGTCTGAAGCAACCGCTCGATGGGCTTTCACTTAACAGTGAGAACGGTTATCATCGTTCGATCAGAGAGAACCCAAACATGATGTTTTAGGCAGTAAATCGCCCTTGGGAGGCGACTGGCGGCGTTACAGAGCCACCCGATGCGGTAGACGCATCCCATCATCCGGCATGAAACTGGCATTGAGACTCCCTCTAGCCGCCGAGTGCCGATCCCCACTGCCCCATCGTCCGAACCCTACTGACCGAGAACCAAGCATGGTCGATTTGCCCATAGAAAAAAGACTAAAACCCCACGATATCATCTGTCTGGGAGCCTCCGCAGGTGGCCTGGAGGCGCTAGAGCGCTTCTTCCGCCATCTACCGCCCGACCCACAACACATTTTTGTGGTGATTCAGCACCTCTCCCCCGACTACAAAAGCGTAATGGGCGAGCTGCTGGGGCGCTTTACCCACCTAAAAAACCAAGTCGTTACCGACGGAATGGAGCCGACCGTCGGCTGTATCCACCTCATCCCCCCAGATAGAGATATGTTTCTGGAGGGCGGTCTCTTCCACCTGCGCCAGCGCGTCAAAGAGCAGCAGCATCTACCGATCAACCTCTTTTTACTCAGCCTTGCCCGCGAACAGGGCGCTCAGGCAGCGGCGATTATTCTCTCGGGAACCGGCAGTGACGGCAGTCGTGGAGTTGAGGCGATCCATCAGGCCGGGGGGCTGGTTCTGGTGCAGCGCCCGGAGAGTGCCAAGTTTGACGGAATGCCACGTAGTGCGCTGCTCACCGGCTGTGTGGACTATATCGGCGACCCCGAAGAGTTAGCCGATCTACTGTTTGGGGCCAGCGACGAGCAGCGCCGCCAACTGCGCACCGTAGATGGCGGCCGCAGTGGCACCCCCCCCCAACCCGTGCTACCGAGTACCCCGCTAGAGCGTATCTTCTACGCCCTGAGCCAGCAGTTCTCCATTGACTTTCAGCACTATAAAGAGGCGACCATCCAGCGCCGCATTCAGCGCCGCATTACCATCACCCGCAGCATAGATATGGCCGCCTACGCCCAACGGCTCGATAGCGACCCGCAAGAGGTAGACCTCCTCTACCACGACCTGCTGATTGGTGTCACCAGCTTCTTTCGTGACCCCGAAGTCTTCACCAGGCTACGCCAGCAGATCCTCCCGGAACTGGTGCAGACCCTCCCCGCCGGGCAGACCCTGCGCCTTTGGGTAGCCGGCTGCTCCAGCGGCGAAGAGGCCTACTCGCTAGCGATCCTGCTCGATGAGCTACTCCAGGAACTCTCCCTAGCGCAGCCCCTCGGCGGCATCCAGATCTTCGCCACCGACATCCACCGCGACTCCCTGCGCCGTGCTGCCGCCGGAATCTACAGCGAAGAGCGGATGGTCCATGTCAGCCCCGAGCGACGCGCCAACTACTTCGAGCAGATCGGCGAGGAGTGGCGGGTACGCCCTGCCCTGCGGCGCATGATCACCTTCGCCCAGCACAACCTGCTGCGCGACCCGCCGTTCTTTCATATCCACCTGATCAGTTGCCGCAACTTATTGATCTATTTCTTAAAAGATGCCCAGCAGCGAACCTTGCTACAGTTTGCCGCCGCGCTGGAGAAAGGGGGAGTTCTGGCACTGGGAAGCAGCGAGAGTATGCTTGACTCCCAGCAGGAGTTTACCACCCTCGACTCCCACCTAAAGCTCTATCGCAAAAATGTTGACCTCCTGCCCGCAACCCTTCAGCAGTTATTAAAACCTTGCGACCGACTAAAGAGCAATGAACTACTGGGAGAGAGATCACGCGGACGCACCCCCGCTGACCTGCTCGGACGGATCTACCCGGCACTGCTAGAGTCCTGCATGCCCCCCGGTTTTTTAGTCGCCCACGATGGGGAGCTGCTCCACACCTTCGGCGATGCCGGGCGCTACCTCCACATCTCCGGACGGATGAGCAGCGACCTCGGCGCGATCCTCAGAGGAAACCTGCGGGTTGCCGTCACCACCGCGCTGGAGCGGGCGCGCAAAACCCGCGAGCTAGTCTATTATACAGCGGTACAGCACCCGCTCCCGGAACAAGCACAGCAACTGCTCGACATCTCCGTCACCCCGCTCTCCATCCACGCCAACCGCAGCGTCAGCGGGTCTAACGCAAGCACCACCGCTAAAACCGAGTACAGCCACTTTTTTATCCACATCGCCAACGCCCAGAGCAGCGAACCACTCACCTGCATCCCCAGCTCACTCGAAGAGGCCGCCCGCCTGCGCATTGAGACCCTCGAACGGGAGCTGTTCGAGGCACGCGAAAACCTGCAAACCACCGTCGAGGAGCTAGAGACCAGCAACGAGGAGTTACAGGCCACCAACGAGGAGCTACTCGCCACCAACGAGGAGTTGCAGAGCAGCAACGAAGAGCTGCAATCGGTCAATGAGGAGCTGCACAGCGTCAACGCCGAGTACCAAGAGAAAAACAACCAACTGATCGACCTCAACGACGACCTGCAAAACCTGATGAGCTGCACCGAGATCGGCACCATCTTTGTCGATCAAGAGCTACGCATCCGCCGCTTCACCGCCACCATTGGCCACCTCTTTTTTGTGCGCGAGCAAGACATTGGCCGCCCCCTGCAAGAGATTAAAAGCCGTCTCTACCGAGGCGAAGAGGAGGGCGAGCAGTTTCTCAAGCGGGTACGGCAGGT
>SLIM01000032.1 GCA_007135625.1 Gammaproteobacteria bacterium | reverse complement strand
GGGAAGCACCGACGAGACCCCCGCCCGGGTCACCCCCCCACTAGCCGCCTCCATCAGCACCAGTGGCGGCACCCGCCTCACCGGCAGCGCAGCAGCCCTCCCTCCGGGTGACCCGGCCCATGAGGAGGAGCGCTACCGTGCGGCCTTCGAGCTACTGCGCAGCGGCAACTACGGCGAAGCCGCCACCGCCCTGCGCAACTTTCTGGCCCAGTATCCCGAAAGCCGCCAGGCGGAAAACGCCCAATACTGGCTCGCCGAATCGAGCTACGTCAGCCGCGACCACGACAACGCCCTTAAGGAGTTTGCCCTCCTCATTGAGCGCCACCCCACCAGCCCACGCATCGCCGATGCCCTGCTCAAGAGCGGCTACATCCACTACGACACCCAAAACTACCCCGAAGCCCGCCGCCACCTTACCCAAGTGCTGCGCCAACACCCCGACTCCACCGCCGCCCGCCTCGCCCAGCAGCACCTCGACCGCATGGAGCGTGAGAATCGGTGAGTACCCCTCCCCTGCGCCTGCGCATCAGCGAGATCTTCGCCTCTCTACAAGGGGAGTCCCTCACCCAGGGACTTCCCACCCTCTTTATCCGCCTCACCGGCTGCCCGCTGCGCTGCCACTACTGCGACACCCCCTACGCCTTTAGTGGTGGCGACTGGATGACCCTCGACCAGATCCTCACCACCACCCACGACAGCGGGCTGCCGCTAGTCACCGTCACCGGCGGCGAGCCCCTCGCCCAAACCGCCTGCCGCACCCTCCTCTACCGGCTCTGTGAGAGCGGACTGACGGTCTCCCTAGAGACCAGCGGGGCGCTCCCGATTGAGGCCATCGACCGGCGAGTGCAGCGTATCGTTGACCTCAAAACGCCAGGCTCTGGAGAGGTAGAGCGCAACCTCTACGCCAACCTCGACCACCTCAACCCGCAAGACCAACTGAAGTTCGTCCTCACCAGCGAAGAGGATTACCAGTGGGCCAAGAAGCTGATTAAGGAGTACCAGCTTCAGCAGCGCTGTCCGCTGCTCATGCTTCCCGCCTTTCAGCATCTCCCCGCAGCAACTCTTGCCGAATGGATTTTGCGCGACCGGTTGCCGGTACGCATGCAGCTTCAACTCCACAAACAGCTCTGGGGCGACCAACCGGGGCGCTGATATGAAAATCGCGATTCTCTCTGACATTCACGGCAATATTCCCGCCCTGCTCCAGGTGCTGGAAGATCTCGACCGGCAGCACCCCGACCTGGTGGTACTCAACGGCGACATTATCAATCGTGGCCCCGACAGCCTTGAGGTGGTGGAGCGGCTCGCCCAGCGCCTCCCCGAAGCCCACTACATCAAAGGCAATCACGAGGCGTGGATTCTACGTTGCCGCCAAGATCTCCGCCCGCGTAGCGGCATCCGCTTCGAGACCAAGCGTTTCGCCTACTGGACGCTCGACCAACTTGGCGACACCGTCGCCAGGATTGAACCGTGGCACGACGAACTTGACCTCTGCACCCATAGCGGCGGCGAAATCCACTTTACCCACGGCTCCCGCCTCGGCAACCGCGACGGACTCCACCCCAAAACGGAAGAGCGGGATCTCGCCGCCAAACTTGGCGACCGCCGCGACCTCTTTATCGCCTCGCATACCCACATCCCGATGATTCGCCACTACCAAGATACTCTAATCGTCAACTCCGGCTCGGTCGGCGCCCCCTTCGACCGCGACCCACGTGCCAGCTATGCCCTAGTCAGCCGTCTGCACAACCGCTGGGAGGCGGAGATTCGCCGAATCCCCTACCCCCGTGAAGCGACTGAGGCCCGTTACCAAGAGAGCGGCTTCCTGCACGGCGGTGGCCCCCTCACCCGTTTGATGCTGCGTGAACTGCAACTCTCCCGAGGCCTGCTCGGACTCTGGATGCGCAGTTACCAACCCGCAGTCCTGGCGCAACAAATCACCCTTGAGAAGTCGGTCGAAAAGATACTGGAAGAGGTTGGTTGAGCCAAGAGCCAGGAGCCAGGTAGCGCTTACTCTTCACCGCTGTTTCTGCTGCTGCTACTGCTGCGGTTGCCAATGTTGCGGCAATTTTTTTGCAACCAATGCTTGCTCTTTGCCGCGCACCTCTCTATAATCCTCCCTCTTTTCTTGGAACGATCAATTTTCGTAGTTCTCCCCGGAGCGAGTCTGATGACGACGACTGTTAGCACGAAACCTGCGGAAGTGCGCCGCGAGTGGTACTTGGTAGATGCAACCGATAAGACCCTGGGTCGCATCTCCAGTGAAATCGCACGCCGCCTGCGCGGTAAGCATAAACCGGAGTACACCCCCCATGTGGATACCGGCGATTATATTGTTGTAATCAATGCTGAAAAGATCCGCGTCACCGGCACCAAGATGCAGAACAAGGTGTATCACCACCACACCGGGTATATTGGCAACCTCAAGTCGATTACGCTGGAAAAGCAACTGCAAAAAGCCCCCGAACGGGTCATTGAGACCGCCGTTAAGGGGATGATGCCGAAGGGGCCGCTGGGGCGGGCCATGTTCAAGAAGCTGAAGGTCTACGCCGGTGGCGAACACCAGCACCAGGCCCAGCAGCCCAAGGCACTGGATCTCTAATCCGGGCCGCAACTTTACGCGACATAAGCAATTTGGGAATCACCATGGCTGAGACCAGAACCTACGCAACCGGACGCCGCAAAAGCTCCTCCGCTCGGGTCTACCTGAGTACCGGAAACGGCACCATTACGGTTAATAACCGCCCGCTCGACGAATATTTTGGCCGCGAAACCGCCCGCATGGTGGTTCGTCAGCCGCTGGAAGTGGCCAGCATGTTGGATCGGGTTGACCTCAAGATCAGCGTCAGCGGCGGCGGCAATAGCGGCCAGGCCGGTGCGATCCGTCACGGCATCGCCCGCGCCCTCACCGCCTACAACGAAGAGCTGCGTTCACCTATGCGCAAGGCGGGCTTTTTGACCCGCGATGCGCGTGAGGTCGAGCGCAAAAAGGTTGGACTGCACAAGGCGCGTAAGCGTCCGCAGTACTCCAAGCGTTAAGCCCGCACTTCCGGTACTGCCGGAAGAAGCCCCCGCCGTGGGTCAGACAGGGCGAGGGGTGCGAGCAAAACTGTTGGGGACTCGTCTAATGGTAGGACAACGGACTCTGACTCCGTATGTAGAGGTTCGAATCCTCTGTCCCCAGCCACCTTGCGAAGCCCGCCTCGGCGGGCTTCACCCTATTCACGGCTTGGCAAGCGACCGGGCGACGGCGTGGAATCGACCCGCCGCACCGGGGCCTAGCCTACCCATGAACCCGTAACCCTACTGTTATACAAAAGAGGTATCCATGCCTGCTGTCCGAGTGAAAGAGAACGAACCCTTTGAAGTCGCCATGCGCCGCTTCAAGCGCTCCTGTGAAAAGGCCGGAATCCTGGCCGAAGTCCGCCGTCGCGAATTTTATGAAAAGCCGACCTCAGAGCGCAAGCGCAAGGCCGCCGCAGCGGTGAAGCGCCACCAGAAAAAGCTGATGCGTGAATCCCGACGCTGGGAACGTCAATACTAATCTCTCCACTCGCTTCCAAGGCCACCGCCATGCTGAAACAACAGCTCCAGGAGCAGATGAAGGCCGCCATGAAGGGCGGCGAAAAGCGCCGTCTCGGCATCATTCGGCTGATCCTCGCCGCCATCAAGCAGCGCGAAGTCGATGAGCGCATCGAACTGGACGACAGCCAGGTCGTGGCCGTTCTCGATAAGATGCTCAAGCAGCGCCGCGACTCGATCACGCAGTATGAGAGTGCCGGGCGCACTGACCTTGCCGAGCAGGAACACTACGAAAGTGGGGTCGTTCAGGAGTTCATGCCCGCCGCCCTTACTGCCGAAGAGATTGAAGCCGCGATTCATGCGGCAATCAAGAGCAGCGGAGCCAGCTCCATCAAGGAGATGGGAAAAGTAATCGCCGCGCTCAAGCCACAGCTCCAAGGTCGTGCCGATATGGGCGCGGTCAGTGCCCAGGTCAAGCAGCGGCTCAGCGGTTGATGCCCGAATCGGCGCAGTACTCGACTGCGCTCCCCGCCGCTTCTCTCTCGTCGATCCCCTCTCCTCGGCGGTAGCGGCTCTGCCCTGCCATGAGTGGACGCATCCCCCCCGCCTTTATTGATGAGCTACTGCGACGCACCGATCTGGTCGAGCTGATCCACGCCCGCCTACCGCTGAAACGGGTCGGCAGCAACTACCAGGCCCTCTGCCCCTTCCACCAAGAGAAAAGTCCCTCCTTTAGTGTGACCCCCGACAAGCAGCTCTACCACTGCTTCGGCTGCGGGGCCTCCGGCACGGCCATCACCTTCCTGATGGAGTACGAAAATCTTGGATTTTTAGAGGCGATTGAGGAGCTGGCGCAACGTGTCGGCTTGGAGACCCCCACCGGTGGAACGCCCGCCGCGCAGGAGCAGCAGCCACTCTACACCGTGCTAGAGCAGGCCGCCAGTTACTTTCAGCAGTGGCTACAGCACCACCCCCAGGCCGCTCCCGCAACCCACTATCTGCAACAGCGCGGCTTGCATGAGTCGATCATTCAGGAGTATCGCCTCGGCTACGTCCCGCCGGGCTGGGATAATCTGAAAAGAGTGATGGTCAGCTCCCCGACCCCAACCGCCGCGCAATCACTGGTGGCAGCCGGGCTACTGATCGAAAAGGAGGTGGGGGGGCATAGCTACGACCGCTTTCGCGAGCGCATTATCTTCCCGATCCGCGACCTGCGCGGACGGGTGATCGGCTTCGGCGGGCGGGTGATGGGCGATGAAAAACCGAAATACCTTAACTCTCCTGAGACACCACTTTTTCATAAAGGAAAAGAGCTGTACGGCCTCTACGAGGCACGCCAAGCGCAGCGCCGTCTTGAGTCGATCCTTGTAGTCGAGGGTTACATGGATGTTATCGCCCTCGCCCAACACGGTCTGCGCAACTGCGTCGCCACCCTCGGCACCGCCACCACCAGTGACCATCTGGAGCGTCTATTCCGCTTAGTGCGCGAAATTACTTTCTGCTTTGATGGGGATCATGCCGGGCGCGAAGCGGCTTGGAAGGCGCTGCAGACCGCCCTCCCCCAGATGCAGGACGGACGCGATATCCGCTTCCTCTTCCTCCCCGAAGGCGAAGATCCCGATAGCTTTTTGCGCAAGCAGGGGCGTGCCGCGCTGGAGCAGCAGCTCGCCAACGCGATTCCGCTCTCCCGTTTTCTGTTTCAGCGGCTGGAGCAGGCGTGCGACCCCTCCACCCCCGAGGGGCAGGCGAAGTTGGCGAAGAGCGCCCAGCCGCTGCTCGCCCGTCTCCCGCAGGGGGTCTATCGCGAGTTGCTGCAACGGCAGCTTACCCAGCAGGTCGGTACCGTCGTCACCATCCCCAGCGGCCCCCCAGCACCAGCGCGTCCAGCACCACGTCCTCCCCTCCGTCCCCGCCAGCAGGCGACTGCGGAGGGGCGACTCACGCTGCTGCCGCAACGGGCGATTCGTTGCCTGCTGCAACATCCCGATGCCGCTCATCAGCCCGATCTCGCCGAAGAGTGGCGCAACCTCGAAGAGCCGGGAATCACTCTGCTAGCCCAACTGCTCGACCTGATCCGCAATCACCCCGGAATCAACACGGCAGGGGTGCTGACGCTTTGGGGTGAGCGCGATCCGCACCACGCCACCACCTTGCAAGCACTCGTCACCCAGGAGCTACCACTTCCTCCCGAGGCGTTAGCCGCCGAGTTTCGTGATGCCTTGCAGCGAATGGAGGAGCGCTCCCACAAACTGGAGCGTGACCGCATCCTTGAGGAGCAGATTCAAAAGTGGGGGAGAGAGCGGGGCAAGAGAGAGCCTCCACACTACCAAGTCGGCGATGAACCCCCGCCAATAGACGAGAGATAGGCGCGAGATAGACGAGAGAGGGGCGAGAGAGGCAAGAGAGGCGAGAGAGGCGAGAGAGGCGAGAGAGGCGAGAGAGGCGAGAGAGAGGCGAGAGAGGCGAGAGCAAGGCGAGAGAGGCGAGAGCAAGGCGAGAGAGGCGAGAGCAAGGCGAGAGCAAGGCGAGAGAGGGGCGAGAGAAGGAGGGAAGCGGGCGGAGCGGATAGGGAGGGATCTCGCCGACCTATCCGCACTGCGCCACGCGGGTTACCCCTCTACTCGTTCTCCTCCATGTGGGCACGAACCTTCTGCATCGCACGCTTTTCGACTTGGCGAATGCGCTCGGCAGAGACACCGTAACGCGATGCCAGCTCGTGCAGGGTTATTTTCTTTTCGGAGAGCCAGCGCGACTCCAGGATATCGCGACTCCGTGGATCGAGCTGATCCAGCGCCGACAGTAGCTTATCTTTATGATCCTGCTCACTGTTGTCGCGTTCCAGCGCGGCCGCTGGCTCCATTCGCACATCGGCGAGGTAGTTGGCTGGAGCAGCAGCAGTGCGCTCATCCTCATCCTCACCGGCCCCATCAAAGGCTACATCGAAATTGTTCAAACGTGACTCCATCTCTAATACGGTCTCCGGTTTCACGCCCAGATCGGCGGCTACACACTGAACCTCTTCGTGAGTAAACCAACCGAGGCGTTTTTTTGAACTACGCAGGTTAAAAAAAAGCTTACGCTGCGCCTTGGTGGTGGCAACTTTGACGATACGCCAGTTGCGCAGTACATATTCGTTGATCTCCGCCTTGATCCAGTGGACTGCGAAGGAGACCAGACGAACCCCCATATCGGGGTCGAAGCGGCGAACCGCTTTCATCAGCCCAACACTCCCCTCCTGAATCAGGTCGGGCAGCGGCAGGCCGTATCCAGAATACCCCCGAGCGATGCGAATCACAAACCGCAGATGAGACATCACTAGCCGCTTGGCAGCCTCCAGGTCATTCTCATCTCGCAGACGAAACGCCAGAGATCTCTCCTCTTCCAGGGTCAGCATCGGCAGTTGATAAGCCGCGCTGATGTAGGAGTCGATATCTCCTGTCGGGAGCATCATTGAGAGTGCAAGGTCTTTTCCCATGGCGATTTTCCTATACTTGAGCTATTTACTTGGTCTTTATCCTAGCAGAAGGATCAGACATTGCCAAGCCCTTTTTTGTATAGCCGACAACGTGGGACAAGATCCACAACCATCACCCCCTTTGACCCAAAAGTAGAGAGAAGTTCACCCACCCGTTGAAAAAAGGCGAGGGAGGGGGGAGACGCGAGGTTCGAGGGGCGAGGTTCGAGGGGCGAGGGGCGTCGACTGGGGCTTGGGTAGGTTGGGGTGACGTTAGGAACCCCAACAGACTGGGGCTTGGGTAGGTTGGGGTGACGTTAGGAACCCCAACAGACCGGCCAGAGGCGAGTTGGTTGGGGTTCCTTCGTCACCCCAACCTACGGGGGGGCAGTTGGGGTGACGTTAGGAACCCCAACAGACCGGCCAGAGGCGAGTTGGTTGGGGTTC
>SLIM01000248.1 GCA_007135625.1 Gammaproteobacteria bacterium | reverse complement strand
TCTGGAGCTGGCCAGCCCCTCCATTGAAGAGGGCATACGCCACTGCGCCGCCGCCGGGGCCGCAAAAATCACCATCGTCCCCTACCTCCTCGCCGCCGGGCGGCACGTCGCCGAGGATATCCCAGAGATTTTGCAAAAAATGGAGCAAGAACTCCCCGACATCACCCTGCACCTCGCACCCCATATCGGCGCATCCTCGCAAATGAGCGCGGTGATTCTTGCGAGTGCGGAGGCCAGTTAACCCACATTCCGCACCCCCGTACAACACACTTTCTCAAAAGATAGTTTTTCTTTTAGCATGACTATAGAAAAACATAACAATTTATTCGGATCAGTAAGTTATAAGGGCAAGGTGCGGAATGTAAGCGCAATCAAGAAGGAGATCGTGGGTCGCGCCTCGCGCTCTTCCGCGATCCAAGCTCCAAGACTGCGGCTGCCGCGCTAAGGTCGCTATTACATCGCAACTGCTCATGAATTATAGCGGCTTGGCGGCGGAGGAGTTCACGCTGTTCGGGGTGGTGGAGCCAGTTAAGAAGGGGCGGGGCGAGGTTTTCGGGGGTGACCTGCTGCTGCAGAAACTCTGGAACGATTTGCTCTTCTGCCAAGAGGTTCGGAATCGCGATGTAGGGGGTTTTGACCAGCCCCAGGGTGCGCACTAAAAAGTAGGTGAAGGGGTTGAGGCGGTAGCCGACGACCATCGGCTTGCCCAGCAGCAGCGCCTCTAGGGTGGCAGTGCCGGAGGCGGTGAGGACCAGGTCGGCGGCGGTCAGGGCGATGCGGGCATCACTCTGCTGAAGATGCAGGTTAGTGAGCGGGGGAAGCTGCTGGAGCTGCGCGGTGAAGGCCTCGGCGACGCTGCGATTGATCAGCGGCACCACCAGGTGCAAGTTGCTAACCTGCTGCTGACAGCGACGAGCGGTTTCGAGGAAGGGCTGGGTGAGGGCGACAACCTCACTGACCCGGCTGCCGGGGAGGAGTGCGAGGAGCGGAACATCATCAGCAATCCCGAGATGGCGGCGGGCCAGCGCGGTGCTGCTGTGTAGCGGGATGGCATCGGCGAGGGTGTGGCCAACGAAGCGTGCGTCGATCTGGTGGCGGGCGAGGAAAGGGGGTTCAAAGGGGAAGATGCAGAGTACCCGGTCGGCGGCGGCACGCAGGGTGCGTACCCGTCCCTCCCGCCAAGCCCAGACGCTGGGGCAGACGTAGTGAACCGTTCCTACCCCGACCGCTTTCAGCTTTTTCTCCAAGGGAAGATTAAAGTCGGGGGCATCAATGCCGATAAAGAGGTCGGGCGGATCGGCCAGCCAGCGTTGCAGCAGGGCGCGGCGAATGCGCAGCAGTTGCGGCAGATGGCGTACCACTTCGACCACCCCCATCACCGCAAGCTGCTCCAATGGAATCAGGCTATCGAGTCCGGCAAGCGCCATTTGGGGGCCGCCAACCCCTTCGATCTGCGCCTCCGGGGCGAGCTGCTGGAGACCGCGTAGCAGACCGGCACCGAGCAGATCCCCGGAGGGTTCGTTAGCGACGATAGCGATGCGCACCGGTTAGCCCCTAGCGGATAATACTGCGCTGGCTTTGTGCGATAAAGTCAACCATAATGCCGACTTCGGGGGTCTCCTCGGCGAGTTGCCGCATCGCCGCAATCGCCTCCTCCAGCTTTAGGCCCTTCTTATACAATAGCTTGTAGGCTTGGCGGATATTGCGCAGCGCCTCGCTGCTAAAGCCGCGACGCACCAACCCCTCGCGGTTAATACCGTGGGGGGCGGCGGGGGTGCCACCGATGGTGATGTAGGGGGGGAGATCTTTAAACAGCAGGCTGCCGGCCCCGACGAAAGCGTGGCTGCCGATGCGGCAGAACTGATGGACTCCAGAGAAGCCGCCGAGGATCGCCCAGTCGTCAATGGTGACGTGGCCAGCGAGGGAGGCGGCGTTAGCGAGGATAACGGAGTTGCCAAGGCGGCAGTCGTGGGCGATGTGGACATAGGCCATAAGGAGGTTGTCGTTGCCGATACGGGTGACACCTTGATCCTGGATGGTGCCTCGGTGAATGGTGACATACTCGCGAATGGTGTTGCGCTCGCCGATCTCTAAGCGGGTCGCTTCCCCTTGGTACTTTAGATCTTGCGGCGCTTCGCCAAGCGAGCTGAAGGGAAAGAGCCGGTTGTCGCGTCCGATGCGGGTCGGCCCTTGGATCACGACGTGGGAGGCGATTGTGGTGCCTGCGGCAATCTGCACGTCGGCACCGATAACGCTAAAGGGGCCGACCGTCACCCCCTCGTCCAGCTCGGCTTTGGGGTCAATAACTGCTCGCGGATCGATCACGCAGTAATATCTCTTGCTGTACACATAATTTCGGCAGTCGCCACGATCTTGCCATCGACCTCGGCGCTACAGGTGAAGATGCCAATTCCCCGCTTCAGCCGGTTAAGCTGCGCCTCAATGCGAATCTGGTCGCCCGGCTCGACCGGGCGTTTGAAGCGGGCGTTGTCAATACCAACGAAGAGGTAGATGGTATTGCGATTCACCGTCTCGGGGTTAGACTCCATCGCGAGCAGGCCGGTGGCCTGCGCCATCGCTTCGATGATCAGCACCCCCGGCATAACCGGCTTGACTGGAAAGTGGCCATTGAAAAAATGCTCATTGTAGGTGACATTTTTAATTGCGACCAACCGTTTATGCGGCTCAAACTCCAATACCCGGTCGATGAGCAAAAAAGGATAACGATGGGGTAACAGGCTGAGAATTTTATTAATATCCATACTGACTAAAACAGACCCTCTAGTTCCATAAGAACCTTGATAGATAGCTGACCTCAGCGCCATGCAAAATGGCTAGCGCTCCTGTTCCTCGCTCCTCGCTTCCCGCAATCGCGCCACCTCCTGCTCCAGTTGGCGCAGGGTGCGGGCGAGCTGGTCGAGGTGACGAAAGCGGGCCACGGCCTTACGCCATTCGCGGTTGGAGAGGGCCGGAAGGTTGCCGCTGTAGACCCCTGGTTCGCGAAAAGAGCGGGTGACCAGGGATTGGCCGGTAAAGTGGGTGTTATCACCAAACTCCAAGTGACCGGCGAGACCGACCCCGCCACCGAGGGTGCAGTTGCGCCCCACTTGGGTGGAGCCGGAGATGCCGACGCAGGCGGCGAGGGCGCTATGTTCGCCAATGCGGACGTTGTGGCCGATCTGAATCTGGTTATCCAGCTTGACCCCCTTTTCGAGAAGGGTATCGCGAATTGCGCCTCTATCAATCGTCGTGTTTGCGCCAATCTCCACATCATCTTCGACCCGCACACTCCCCAGTTGCGGTATCTTCAGCCACCCCTCCGGGGAGCGGGCGAAACCGAAGCCGTCACTGCCAACCACGGCACCGGGATGAATGACCACCCGATCCCCGAGCCACACCCGATGGCAGAGGGTAACCCGCGCCACCAGACGGCAGTCGCGCCCGATACGTACCCCAGCGGCAATCATCGATCCGGGACCGATAAAGCAGCCAGGCCCAATCTCGACCCCCTCTTCAATCACCACCTGAGGGGCGATCCAAGCGCTCGGGTCGATGCGGGCATCGGCAGCGACCACCGCGCTGGGGTGCCGCCCGCCAGTCACCTCAGCGCTCGGGTGCAGCAGCGCGGCGATGCGGGCGTACCCTAAATGGGGATCGCTGCACAGCAAGGTCGCCGCAACGGGAGACTCCGCAGCCAGCTCGGGGGCGAGGATAACAGCGCTAACTTTGGTGGTTGCCAAGTAGCGCTGATAGCGCAGGTTCGCGAGAAAGGAGATCGCCCCCGGCCCCCCATCGACCAGGGTATCCACCCGGTCGATGAGCAGTTCGGGGTCACCCCGTAGCTCGGCACCAATCTGTTGGGCTAGCCAGCCTACTCTATACATAACAATCTAACGCTTGCGATATTTCTCGCGCAGCCGCTCCAGCACCAGCTCGGAGATGTCGGCCCGTTCGCTGAAGTAGGCGACCCCGGTGCTAAAGATCAGGTCGATCTGCTCTTCGCGCCCCACTTCACGCACCACCTCCTGCACCTGGCGCAGGAGTCGGCTGAGAGCATCGTTGCGGCGCAGGCTCATATCCTCATCAAGCTCTTCCACCGAGTGCTTCAAACGCCGCTGATGGGAGCGGATATCCTGCTCCAGTTTTCGCACCTCGCTACTGCTCATCACCGCACCGTCACGGCTCAATTTCTCCTCCAATTGGCGCAACTGCTCCTGGCGACTGCGCAGCTCTTCGCGCCGCCGGTTAAACTCCTCTTCCAGACCGCGCACCACCTCTTCAAATTGCGGTGAACTTTGGATCACCCGATCCGCATCCACATAGGCGACCCGATACTGGGCCGCAACGGGGGCCGCTAACAGCAGCAGCCCGGCGAGAAAAAGTGCTTTCACCATTGTTTTGTCTCCCATTTTGCTCGGCAATAGAGCGAACCTAGCCAGCGACACCACGAAACCCACACTCCGCACTCCCCACGCAACACACTCTATTCGAATCAGTGGGTCATAAGGGCAAGGTGCGGAAAGCCGGACTAAAAGGAGGTACCGAAGGTAAACTGAAAGCTCTCCCGCTCATCCCCCGGCTTCTCATTAAGCGGTTCGGCATAGACCAGACCGAGAATCCCGACCGGCGACATCCAGACCAGAGAGAGTCCGGTGGAGTAACGCAGATCCTCCGAATTAAACCCGCCATCCTTACTATCGAAAACCATCCCGCCATCGACAAATGCACCTATCCGAACCGGGCTTTCACGTCCGCCGCCGAAGGGGGGCGGAAAGAGCAGCTCAACATTGCCCAGCACCATCATATTGGCCCCGAGAGGGTCTTCGTTAGAGTCGCGTGGTCCCAGGCTGTACGATTTGTAACCGCGCACGGTGCGAATCCCTCCGGAAAAGTAGTTCTCAAAGAAGGGGAGCCGCTCCAGGTCGCCATACGCATCCCCATAGCCCAGCTCACCGTTGATCGAGAAGGTTAGGGTATCGGTAATCGGGAGGTATTGACGGTTTTTATAACTCGCCTTGTAGTAGGTAAGGTCACTACCGGGGATCGAGGCGTGGGTGGCGATGCGCTGAAAGCCACCGCGATGGGGGAAGATGGCAGAGTCGCGGGTGTCACGAATCCAGCTCGCGCCTGCGACATAGTCGAGAAAGTTGTCACCGACCTGATCGACAAAGCTAAGGATCTCATCGGAAGCGCGAGAGCCGGGACGAAAATCGGTATTTTTCACGCTGAAATCGAAGCGAATGCGGTCATTTTCGTTAATCGGCACCCCGAAGTTGACCTGTCCGATCATCTCATCGGTGGCGTAGGCGGCGGTATGGTGTTCGGCGTAATCGGTACTGCGGTAGCGCAGATCGAAACCGCGACTGACCCCGTTAATGGTGTAGTAGGGGTTGTCATAGGCGAGGCGGTACTCCGTCTGCGACGAGCTATTGTTAAAGGCGAAGCTCACCTGCTTACCGGTACCCATAAAATTAGCCTGAGAGATACTGGCATTGAGCAAGAAGCCGTCAGACTGGGAAAATCCCACACCCGCCATCAAATTACCCGCCGGGCGCTCAGTGACCGTGATGTTGACATCGACCTGGTCGCTGCTACCCGGTACCTGTGGGGTCTCCACCGCAACATTGTCAAAATAGCCGAGGCGGCGCAACCGCTCACGGGAGATCTGCACCAATTGGGAGGAGAACCAGGCCGACTCCATCTGGCGCAGCTCGCGCCGCAGCACCTCATCGCGAGTATTGTGATTACCGGTGATGTTAATACGGCGCACGTAGACCCGATTGCCGGGATCGACAAAAAAGGTGATCGCCACCTGACGGCTCTGCTCATCAACCTCTGGAATACTGTTGACGTTGGCGAAAGCGTAGCCCTCATCCCCAAGACGGGCGGTAATCCGGTCGGAGGTGTTCAGCACCGCTTTGCGTGAGAAGAGATCGCCACGCCGCACCCCGATCAGCGGGTAGAGTTCGCCCGGCTCCACCATCAGCTCACCGGCGAGACGCAGATCGGAGATGGTATAAACATCCCCCTCGGTGATATTAACGGTGATGTAGATCTCTTTTTTATCGGGGGTGATAGAGACCTGGGTCGAGTCGATATTGAAGTGGATGTAACCACGATCCAAGTAGAAAGAGCGTAGCGTCTCCAGGTCTGCCGCCAGCTTGGAGCGGGAGTACTGATCACGCTTAGAGAAGAAGGAAAAAGTACCACGCACCCCGGACTCAAAGAGCTTAAGCAGCTCCTCTTGGGAGAACGCCTCAGCACCGACGATATTAATCTGGCGAATGCGAGCGGTCTCACCCTCCTCAATCTTAAGCCGCACCGCGACCCGATTACGCTCTAATGGAGTGGTTTCAGACTGAATCTGCACATCGTACTTTCCAAGATTAAAATACTGACGATTTAGCTCCTGCTCCATACGGTCAAGCACCGCCTGATTGAAGACCCGCCCCTCAGCCAGCCCAATCTCACGCAGCGCCATGAGAAGCGGCTCTTTGGAGATCGCCTTATTGCCCTCGACCTCAATCTGGCCAATAGCAGGCCGCTCGGTGACCGAGATAACCAAGACATTGCCTCGCCGCTCAAGAGCCACATCATCAAAAAAACCGGTCTGGTAGAGGGCGCGAATCGCCTCCCCGGCCTGTCCCGGCTCCATCAAACCACCAACCCCTACTGGGAGGTAGTTAAAGACCGTTCCCGGCGAGATGCGTTGCAGCCCCTCGACCTGAATATCCTGGACAACGAAGGATTCTGCCTTCACTCCCAAAGAGAATAGCAGCAGAGTGACCGCTGCGCCTGAATGTATCAAGTGGCGTACTGACATAGTTATGCTCACACATCGGTTTAAGTGTCTGCTGAATCTACCGCATCTGAAAACAAAATTCCACCCGAGATTATACCACTCATCCGAGCAACCGCAGCACATCAAGATAGAGCGCAAAGCCGATCAGGGTCAGCAGCAGCACCAAGCCGACCTGCTGCGCTCGCTCTTGAGTCTCCTCCGCAAGCGGTTTGCCGCGTATCGCCTCGATCAGAAAGAAGAGCAGATGGCCACCATCCAGCAGGGGGATTGGCAGCAAGTTCATAATCGCCAGCACGATGCTAATTTGGGCGAGAAACTTCAGGAAAGGAGCGACTCCATACTCCACCGACTGACCGGCGGCCTGGGCGATGGAGATGACACTGCCGAGGTTCTTCTCCACCGAAGCGGTGCCGGTGAGCATCCGCCACACCATCTTCAGCATCAACCCGCTCAAATCCCAAGTCCGCACCACCGCATTGCCGACCGCCTCCAGCGGCCCCTGCCGCACCACCACCCGGTAGGGATCAAAAAACCCCTCAGGAACCGTCACCGCCGCCCCGATGCGTCCGACCCGCTCCCCATCGACCACCACCTCACCGAGGCGCACCGGCAGCTCAAGCAGGCGACCCTCACGCTCCACACCGAGCAGCAACGACTCCCC
>SLIM01000374.1 GCA_007135625.1 Gammaproteobacteria bacterium | reverse complement strand
TCGCATGAATCAAGGGCAAGCCACCGATCCGCCGGAGGCTAAGGTTCGTCGTGAGTTTGCTGAACTGATTGCCCTGCTAGAGAGTGAAGAGGGGGAGCGTCAAGGGACGCTCTCAACAGCACTGCGGCACATGAGAGAGATTAAAGAGGAGTATATTCATCCTGCTCTACAGGGCAGAAGGATTGTTTTGGAGGCGCGTAATCCACTGGATGAGCTGATTAAGCTAGCTACTGAAGACCGCCAGATGCCTAGCGTTATTAAAAATTGGTTGGAGAGCATGGCGGTACAGACCAAAAATCTTCTGGTGGAGAGTCGGGCGCAAGATGTGGATGCACAGTGGCAGCGTGAAGTCGTCTCCTTCTATGATCGCTATATCAATGGGAAATTTCCTGTTGTATCCGGTAGCCGTGACAATATCGCGCTAGATGACTTTGTCCGCTTCTTTGGGGCCTCCGGGGTACTACAGCGCTTCTACAATGAACACTTTGCCGAGTATATCGACGAGCGCAGAGGAGCTTTGATCAAGCAGCCGCCTTACCCACTCTCAAATGAAATTGTTAAGACCTATCGGGCAGCTTATCTGATCCGTCAGGCCTATACCTTTGGGGATCGAGTCTCCGTGCGTTTCACCTTAAGCCCCTTAGACGACTCTAGCGCACGGCGCTCAATGATCTCTATTGGTGGAACCAGGCTAGATTATGAGATTGGGCCAATTTCTGGGGAAGGGGGGCGGTTTGAGTGGCCGGGGGAGAGTCCTACGGCAATTTTGCGTATTCAAGGGCAGATCAATGAGACCGGCGACTGGGCTTTCTTGCGCCTGTTCAATCGAGGCCATTTGAGTGGTGCGCAGCGGGACTTTACACTCTCGTTTAGCATGGATGGCGAGCGTATGGTCTATAGTTTACGAGCGGATAACCTGGATAATCCATTTAACGATGAGGTGCGACGAGCATTAGCTCACTTCGCAACCTCTTTTCCGCAGAACTTACGATAGGCTCATCGGAATGAACTATGGTTTTTATGGTAAACTGCCTTGCAAAGGGGACTTCATTCTCAAAGGATTGCCTGCTGACTTTATCACGCCACTGGATCAATGGCTGCAACAGGGTATTGCGTTAAGCCGGGAGCGTCTAGCAGAGAGGTGGGAACAGCTCTATATGGTGAGTCCAATTTGGCACTTTTATTTCCCTAAAGGAGTGTGTGGAGATGAGGGGTGGGTAGGCAGCATGATGCCGAGTGTTGATAAGGCGAACCGGCTCTTTCCTTTTGTAGTAGCGTGTCAGGTAAACCATCGACTGACTGTAGAGCAGCTTGGTCAACAAGCTATTCAGCAGTGGTATATGGAGATGAGTGGCTGGCTCCTCTCTGTCTTGGAGCTAGAGTCCTGTGACACCGAAGCGCTGTATCGGGAACTGATCTCTATTCCTTGCCCTCCTATGGAGAGTGATCGCGAATCAACCGCCGAGACGGGTTACTTTGTGCGGACTCAATCTACGCTAGATGGGCATGGTTTTATCCCGCTGGCTAACCAGATCACTGGCTCCCTGCTCTCTGGAGCGATCTTTTGGCGGTTTCACGAGGAGAGTCGTGAACCGGCCATCCTGCTCGGGAGCTTTGGTTTGCCAACGACTGAACAGTATGTTGCACTATATGATGAGCGTTGGGACGACCATCACTGGCGGTCGCCAATATCTTTGTGGGAAACAAAAGCAGACGATGAGGAGTGGGATGATAAAACTGTACCGTATTATTCATCTCACACTAGATAATAACTTTTAATAATTAGGGTGTAAAAGATAGCACAATGAGAGTTACTTCATACGGTAAAACCGACACAGGTAAAAAGCGTTCACTAAATGAGGATGCCTATCTTGACTGTGGAGCGGAGGGATTGTGGCTTGTTGCCGATGGTATGGGGGGGCAT
Source organism: Gammaproteobacteria bacterium (assembly GCA_007135625.1). Taxonomy (GTDB): domain Bacteria; phylum Pseudomonadota; class Gammaproteobacteria; order Chromatiales; family Chromatiaceae; genus SLIM01. The sequence goes on along the minus strand of SLIM01000374.1, from coordinate 5,620 downwards.
GACTCGGGCGATGTTGCCAGCCAGCGTATTGTACAGGTCTTACGTCGGAGCAAAGTGGCAAGTTCGCTTAGCGCCTATGTTAACCAGATCGACGAGCAGATGACTTCTGTTAACAAAGAGTTATTTGATGAGTTCGAGCGAGCCGGTACAACGGGCGGAAGCACTGTAGTTGGATTGGTCTTTAAAGAGTCGTTTGGGGTGGTATTTTGGGCGGGGGATAGTCGTCTCTACCGATTGCGGGCAGGACGGCTGCGGCAACTTTCGGAAGATCATAGCTACGTTGAAGATCTTGTGCGAACCAAAATGATTGCCCCCGAAGAAGCGGAAAGCCATCCCGAGGCAAATGTCATTAATCGAGCGGTTGGTGCAGAGAGAGAACTCTTTCTGGACTTCGACTTTCTGGAGTTGGCACCAAGTGATCGTTATCTATTGTGTAGTGATGGATTGTACAAGGAGTTGAGTGACGAGGAGATTATGCGGGTTCTACACGAGGCATCAACTGTCCGGGACGCAGCGGAGCATTTAATCGATCAAGCCTTGCAGCACGGAGGCCGCGATAATGTTACCGTTATTGTCATTGATGTAGACGACTGATGCGATTCATTACAGGTAGGATAAACGAAATGCTGAGTAGTCTACGAAAACTTGCACTAGCCTATTACGATGGAAAAATCAATCGTCAGGACTTTGTAAAGCAACGAACGCTGCTACTGGATCGCTTGGTAGAGGACGATGCGACCGTTCGCTTGGAGCGTAAAGGGGGGAATGCTGTTGTCGTAACGGCAGAGGAGGGGGGAAAGGAGGCTCCTGCTAAAAATAAAAATTTTTTTTTCATACTGCTAGCCGCAGGTGTTACCCTTACTGGTGCTGCGGGCTGGCTACTGTATGGAGTCGGCTTCTCCGACCTCTCATCGTCCGATCTTGGCGTGGAGGTTGTGCAGCAGTCGACCCCCTCCCTTCCGCCCGAAGCGTCGCAATTCGGACGCATCATATTGCCTTCTGAAAAGAACAGAACAGAAGATGGCACACGGCTTATTGGTGCCGGGGAACTTGTCGAACAAGAGTCAGCAGCGGAAGGAGTCGCAGAGGAGCCGAAGAGAGTAGCAGCAGTAGGTCGCGACTACGCTCCCACCGAAGATCTTGCACCGGTTGTAACAGCGACAGAACGAGAGATAGCAGTAGCGGAGAGGACGGAGAACGTTGTTACGCTACCCACCGCGCAGCACGAACCGCCACCGCTTGAGCCAGAAGCAGAGCCAAGGGAGGAGAGAGTCACACAGCAGGAAGAGCAACGAACACCAAAGCAAGAGGTACAGGCAGCAACAACCACGACAGCAGCACAACCGCAACCCGCAGTTACTGAGGTGAGCGTTAGCGAACTGAATCGGCATCTAGCCGATACACCACAATTTATGCCAAGCATTACGGTGGATGATGTAAGAAATGGGGGGGGTCATTTTTGGCCACCGGTTGACCTGCCTGCAGCCAGCCGCCCACCCGCCGAAGCACGGCTTCCAGAGAGGGTGCCGCCCACCGCCCCGATTGCCGCTCCCCCTGCTACACCACCGCCCGCTGAACGGCCAGCCACTCCCTCACCGTCAATCGCAGCGACACCACCTCCCCAAGCCGCCAGCACGGTACACGAAGAGATTTCATCGCCCGCCAGTGAAGATCGCATCGCGACCAACCAACTTCCTTCTCCCTCCACTCCAGGGAAAACGGCTGCGCCGCCAGAAGAGAGGGAGGTGGTAACACAGAACGAACAGCGCTTCAAGGCAGAAACGGCTGCACCATCAGAAGAGAGGAGGGCGGTGACACAGAATGAACAGCGCTTTAAAGCAGAATGGGATAAGGTGATCGGTGAGGTAGATGTCTTTCGTGAACGGCTACGTAAGGAGCGCCTCTCGCCAAGCGATATCGAATTTTTCTCAGGAGAAGCAGCAGAGAGTGTGCGGGTCAGTAATCGCCTGGGATACTCCTCGCGAGGCTGCTGGATACTACTGGCAAGCAACGACCTAAGCAGTGCCGGTCGCTGTTTTCATAACCAGTATCAGCAGAACGACAAAAACTATGAGGCACTGCGCGGGTTAGTGGAGGTGGAGTACCGAGTGGCGCAGGGGCGTAGGTAGTAGGGGTAGATGCCACGTCACCCTCTTTCGGTGAGTTCTCTTCTACCCTTAGTCATAACGCTCCCTATCGACTGTGCAAGTTTCTGTACAACCCCCCGGATGAGTGCGCACAGCCTCGCGCAGGAGGGTGCGGTAGATGTTTGCAGGGTTAGCCATAATCCTCTTTGTGTATCAGAAGGTTAAAGCGCATTTTGAGGTTGGCACGATTTCTGATTTACTCTTTTGCGAGTCGGTGAGCTGGGTCATTGAGGTCTACTTGGATCGGCCTCGATACGAATAGCCTAGCTCGATTTTTTATTGTGTAGCAAACAAGGAGAGGCAAAATGCCAATTAATGCGTACATGTCGGTAGAGGGTGTCAAGCAGGGTGCAATTAGCGCCGGTGCAAACACCGATGATTCTATGGGTAACAAGTACCAGTCGGATCATAGCGACGAAATCACCGTAATTGCCTTTAATCATGAGGTTTTTATTCCGCGTGATCCGCAGAGTGGGCAGCCGGTCGGACGTCGTGTCCACGGTCCGCTGACGATTCGCAAGCGCTTTGACAAGTCTTCGCCAATGCTCTATCAGGCGCTCTGTACTGGTGAGCGGTTAAGCACGGTAGAAGTTCACTGGTATCGCACCACGATGGCGGGAGAGCAGGAGCATTACTTCACCCACATCCTGGAAGATGCCCTGATCGTCAACATCAAAGGCGATATGGTTCTGACCACCGATGTCAGCCAAGACTACCGTGATCATGAAGAAGAGATCATGATGACCTATCGCAAGATCACCTGGAAGCATGAAGTTGCCGGAACCGAAGGTTCTGACGACTGGCGCGCAAAAGCGTAATTTTCACCAAGCCGAAAACTCTTGGCGAGCCACGCCCTGCCATGTAGGGTGTGGCTTTTTTATGTCGGTGATTGGCGTATACTGAAGCGGAGGGTACGAGGAGAGGGAATAGAGAAGAGGGGATGAAAACTAATGAAAAGTATTTTTTATTGGCTACTGCTGATTATGCCGCTCTGCGCCACCACCCTGGCGGCCTCTACCCTGGAGCCGATTTATGCGGGGACGCTCTATCCCAAGCGGGGGGTGCTGCTGGAGAACTACCTGCGCCGCACCTTTGATGCCGTGCAGGGAGAGCAGCCGAGGCTGCAAGCCCCGATCCGGGTGGTGATTGCCCCCCATGAGGAGTATGTCCATTTGGGGTACCTGCTGGCCAAAACGTATGCAGGGATCCCCGAGGCGATTGACCGGGTGATCATCCTGGGGGCACCGCAGCCGCGTGCGCCGGTGAGCGGGCTATGGATCCCGCAAGGTGAGCGCTTTCGTACCCCGATGGGAGAGATTGCACTCGACCTCCACGCACTCCGCACCCTCTCCGCCAGCCCGCTGGTGCGGGTGATGGAGAATCCAGCGCAGGAACTAGGGAGCATTGAGCTACAGCTCCCATTTCTACAGTATACGATCAATACTCCTTGGAAACTGGTTCCGCTAATCAGCGGTGCGCTGAGTGCCGGGCAGGCGGTTGAGGCGGCCCGCCTGCTCCAGCCATTGCTGGGAGAGAGAACGCTTTTGGTGGTCGCGACCAACCTGACCCGCTACGGCAAACATGCCGGTTATGTTCCCTTTCCGATAGCCGGTCATATGGAGCAGCGACTGCAACGTCACGACCAGCAGATTATCGACCGGGTCGCCGCCGCCGATCTGCCGGGGCTGCTACACCTCTTGGGTGACGGCAACCCGATCTCCAATCGCGGAGGGCTGACCCTGTTGGCTGCCCTGATGGGGGGAGGGAACCGTATTGATTTCGTTGATTATCAGGTCAGTGGTGAGCGAATCGGCGACTATAGCCTGTCGGTCAGCTATCTGGGCGCGGTGGTCTCCAGTCGGCAACCGCTGTTTGCCTCCGCATGGCCCATTCCGCCAACCCCCTCCACCAGCCACTGTGGCGCGTCCAGCCCTCAACTACTCAACCCAAGAGATGGAAATATTGCACCGCCTGGCAGCGGTCGGAATTCGCACCTTCCTCGAAAAGGGGCGGGTCGAACCGCTTGATCTCAACCCCTACTTGGTCGATATGCCCGCATCGTTAAAGGCCAACGGCGCGGTCTTCGTTACCTTGCGTCAAGGCGGAGAGATGCGCGGCAGTATCGGTTTTCTAGAAGCCCGCTTTCCGCTCTTTATGGCGACCACGGAGAATGCGATTGCCGCAGCAACTCGTGACCAGCGCTTTTCCCCGCTACGCAGTGAAGAGCTGTCTACAATTACTCTTGAGGTAAGTATTATTTCGCCGCAGATTGTGATTGAAAATCCGAACGATATCGTGTTGGGAAAGGATGGGATAACCCTTACCGTAGAGGGAAGGAGCGCCGCCTTTCTGCCGGACATTCCCGCAAAATATGGTTGGGACATCGCCACCACTCTAGCGCAACTTGCCCGTCAGCTCGGTTTAGCCCCGGAAGGGTGGCAGCAGGGGCGACTTGCGGTGTTTCGTACCCAGTCGTATGAGGCTCCTCTGCGTGGCTCTGGAATGTGAGGGAAATATATAATAAGCTCGCCACTGAGAATGCCGAGGTAGAGCCTCGGCCTGGTCACGCCTGAAGGTACTCCTACACAGGTAGCGTTTGGGTTATTTGGGATTGATCGTAACCGTCACATAAGCTAAATCATCGAGATCAGCGAGGGGAGTGGTGGTGCGCCAGATCAGTATCACCCTAGAGAGGTCTGGTTCAATAATAAGGGTATCGAGTCCAAGAGAGATCCGTCGCACCGCTTCCTCCGCGCTATCGAATCGGGAGTCTGTAACGGTGATTTTGGGGCGCACTCCTGGAAGAGCAAAAGATGTTTTTCCCTCTGGTGTCAGATTGGTTAACACTACTGGCTAAAAAAAAAAAAAAAAACCTTCCATCTGTTGATCTGCTTGCGCTAAATTAAAGAACTCCCGCGAAAAATCAAGAGGAGGTAACGAGCTGCGCTGCTCCAGCCACTGCGCATCATAGGTTCCTAGCAGCTCACACCTAGGTTTCCATCCCTTGCCAATAACACCATATCCAGCGGGGTGCGGATGGTCATGCCAATGCTGTAGCAACCGCTTAGGGTGTTCGATATTGGGGAGTGCGACCTGATCAATCGAACCAACGCTCTTGCCCGAGATATAGCCTTTTCCAACCGGATTTTTCGCAAAGCTGTCACCGCTGACACGATCCGCACCGCCATAGGCACGTTCAAAAGTGAGCGGCATCGACCGGAAAGGCACCGGATCGGTAATGCTCACGCTACCGCCGCGCCCCCTCCAGTAGCGGTCTCCAAAGATATAGAGGCTCTTTTCTAGCGCCCCAACCTGAAGGGTTGTAGCGATTGCCTTCACCGGGCGTTGGTTCGGTGCGTAGGCGGTAGCGTGAAGAAGAATATCGGAATAGGGCTTGGCAGCGACTACATCACTCTCATAGCGTGGTAAACGCCCCTCTTCTAGATCAAAAAACTCGTCATGAAACCAAATCG
>SLIM01000326.1 GCA_007135625.1 Gammaproteobacteria bacterium | reverse complement strand
GCCCTTCGCGTAGCCGCGTCTGACACCCCCCGCAACGGCCAGCGCGACACCCGGAGGAGACCGCAATGCCGTTCGCTTCGGCAAACTCCAGCAGCGAAGCGGCTGCGGGATTCCAGGGGATTGATCGACCGGAGCGGCTGAAGGTGATGAGCGGCGCTGGCAGCGCCGATCGTGCCGCTTGGGCGGGGGGAGGTGAGCGGCGCTTGAGGCTGGACGGACCGAAGGATTCGTGGAGGATGTCGTGCGCTTCGACCCCCCAGGAGAGCAAGCCCGATACCAGACTCTCCATCAACTGCGGTGGGCCGCAGAGGTAGAACTGGTGTCGTCGTAACGGCAGGGTAGTGCGCAGCAGTGACAGATCGATCCGTCCCGCGTGATCAAAATCGGTGCCGTGTCGATCGGTTGGGGAAGGCGCACTGAAGCAGAGGTAGAGGCGAAAGAGGCGATAGTTGCTAGCCCACTCCCGCAGTTGCGCTCCTAGCGCCACTTCGGCCCCATTGCGTACACCGTAGAAGAGGGTAACCGCCCGCCCATGGCCCTGCTCCAGCAGTGTTCCCAGCATACTGAGCAGGGGGGTGATGCCGATGCCACCGGCGATCAGCACTACCGGCAGCTCCGCCTCCTCGTGCAAATAGAATTTTCCCGCAGGCGCACGCACCGCTAGCCGACTCCCCTCCTCCACGTGGTCGTGAAAATGGCCGGAGCCGCGTCCCGGTGGCAGCTCCGGGCGGTCGGGCGGGGCGAGTACCCGTTTGATCGAGACCCGATAGTAATCACGTCCGGGCGCGTCCGAGAGCGAGTAGCAGCGTAGCAGCGACTCTCTCCCCTCGCCATTTTCGCACGCAACCGCAAGCGGAAAGAGGAGAAACTGTCCCGGACGAAAGCGGGGCAAGGGGAGACCATCGAGCGGTGCCAGATAGAAGGAGCAGATCGAGCGATCCGCGCTTTCGTAGACCTTGCGCTGTACCACGAAGTCGCGCAATCCGGGCCAGCCGGTCGCTGTGGTGGGACTCTCCGCTGTCGGCGGAGGGTGTGCCGCATGCGGTGTGGTCGGCTCTCCTTCTCCGTTAATGGAGGGCCGGTTCTGACGGCGACGCCACAGGCCAAACAGGGCAAAGCCGCCAACTTGTAACAGCAGCAATCCGAGCAGTATTAGCCATAATTCGCTTGCTTCCATCACGCTACCTCCTGTAATCCATACATCAATTCCCGGAAGTGGGAACGCCTCAGTGGCTCATGCGTAACAGAGTAGCAGAGCAAGCTGAAATGAAGCTAAAAATTTTGCCCTTGGATCACCTCATCTCACCGCCCGTATCATCGCCAACTGGCTGAAGCCTCGACCTCCCAAGAAAAGATTTTCAGGGTACCGTTGTGGCCGGGCCACTGAGCAAGGCCCGCTTCAGTAGGTTGTATAGCGACCTCTTGCACTCCCCTTTCAGACCTACCTCTTTGCTGGTAGAGGGCGGTGCAAAGGTGTGTTATTTTTGGCAGACGGGGTGTTTTCCCAGTCAAATCACCCTAAAACGCAATGCTAACTAACAAAACTGGAGGATAAAATGCTTAAACACCACTCTTTAATCGCTACCCTGGCCGCCGCACTGCTGCTGCCGCTGGCAATTTCCGCTGCCGAGACCGAGCAGCAGGCTCTGCTCTCCGCGCTGAGTGAGGGGGGCAAGGTGGTGATCATGCGCCATGCCAGCACGCAGGAGGCGGAGGCGGAGGTCTCTATGCGCCTAAGCAGTGACTGTAGCGAGGAGCAGAACCTGAGTGCGGAGGGGCGGGCCGAGGCGAGGCAGATCGCAACCGCATTTGCCGCTCATGGGATTACCGTTGATGCGGTCTACAGCAGCGAGTATTGCCGCGCCCGCGAGACTGCCGAGATCGCTTTTGGTGGTGGCGAGGCGTGGGCGGCGCTTAATCTTGCGGAGAGGATGGAGCGTGATCGATCCGCTTTTCTGATGATGGATGTCGAGGAGCGGATGGGCGATTTTCGCGGCGATGGCAACTTGGTATTGGTGACCCATCGGAGTAATATTAATACGATACTGTTCCAACAGACCGAGCCTTCCGATATGGTCATTCTGCAACCCGACGGCAGCGGCGGCGTTGCTCTGCTGGGGCTGCTGCCGGTTGCGGAGTTGTCGCAGTAAGATGTACACAAAAATATACGAATTTTGCAATGTAAAAAATCGTGGGGACTGCTGGTGTAACGGGACGCTACCCACCCCAAGGGTTGACTTTATCACAGCGCTTTGTACAGCGATGGGGATAAAATATGAAATTGATGTTTTTAGCGATGATCCCGAGGTCGATTGTGCGAAGGATTTTCTGCACGCTGAGGGAGAGCCGGGAGGGCGATATAATCCCGAAGAGTTGAACTTTTATTTTAATGTGATCTTGCCCGGTGCTTCCAATAAGTTTGTGGTGGCACATCACGATATTCTAAACCGTGACTCCGATAATGCGAATGACAACTCCTGCTCGGTGATTAATATTCTGATGATTAAAAAACTTCGGCCAGAGGTGAATGTGGTTCTTTTGGATGGTGAGGAGTGTGGTGGGATCGGATCGACACGGCTTGCTAAAAGAGTAAAAGCAGGGGATTTTACGTGTAAATGGGTGCTGAATCTGGAGCTAACCGGGAGGGGCGGGAAAAACTTCTTTGTCGGCGCAATGGAAACGCCATTAACCGAGTGGATCGCAGAGCGGTTCGCCTGTCCGGTTGTCGATGTTCCGTTTAATGACTCGGTGATTTTTAGGGAGTTTGGCATCAATACTACCGTTATCAATTCTCTGCCGGTAACGGAGAAGTATAGCCCGGTGGTCAATCAAGATGGGGAGTATCTGGATATGAGAATGCTCTCTCACTGCCACCAAATGGCGGATTCGGTGAGTACCATAGACCCTGCCGATATGAAGGAGTTTGTCGAGGAGGTCTGTTTACCTATTATTGATGAGGCGTGAGCAGAATCCCAGCGGTGCCGTTGTATGGTACGCCCTCCCTCTCCGGCTCTACGGCAAGCAGAGCTTGCCGGGTAGATATTTCTAAGCAGAGCTCGGGAGCAAGGTATACTGCCTTCGCACCCCGCACCCCGCACCCCGCACCTCGAACCTCGAACCTCGAACCTCGAACCTCAAACCTTCCCCCCTCCCCTAAAACTTAAAAACTTTTCGCTGTGCTTCCCGCTGGCGCTGGTTTGTGAGGTAGTCTCGAATGCGCTCGCGCACCTCCTCCAGCGGTAAGGTGCGGGCTGGGGTGATTTGCGCACAGTAGAGCAGGTGGAGTCCGGTTTCGCTCTCCAGGATCGGGCTAAGCTCCCCCTCTGCCAGCGCAAACAGGGCGCGATCCAGCTCCGGGTAGAGCTGTCCCGGCTCCACCTGCCCGAGGAGACCGCCCTGCAAGGCGCTGGGACACTCCGAGTAGCGCCCCGCTAGTTCGCCAAAACGTCCTGCCGGGTCGCTGGCCAGCTCTGCGGCGATTTGTGCCATGCGGGCGCTCGCCTGGGGGCGGCGGTTATCGGGGAAGTCATCGTTTAGGGTGATCAGGAGATGGTAGGTTTTCCGCCGTTCGGCGGGATTGAACTTCTCAGGATGGGCTTGGTAGTAAGCACTGATCTCCGCCTCGGTGACCACCGCAACGCCCGCGGCTACCCGTCGCAGAGTGGCATCAAACCACAACTCGCGGTGGAGCGCCTGTTGCAGCAGCGCCTCATTCAACTGATTGCGCTGAAGATCCTCCAGCAGCTCCTCGCGGCTGGAGTAGCGCTGCGCTACCGTAGCCACCGCCTCGGCGACCCGCTGCGGATCGACCACTACCGCCGCCGCTGCGGCAGAACCAAGTACCCGCTGCTCCAGCGCCAGCGTTTGGTGGGCCTGCTTCTCAATCTCTACACGCTGCTTAGAGGAGAGTTGATTCGGAGGGGTCTGGTGACGCTCCAGGGCGATACGCAGCAGGTGGTAGTGGTAGATTCCCGCCGGCTCTTCAACCATCGTCCTCCCCCCCTGCCTCCTCATCCACCGCGAGAACCCCTTCGGGTACTTGCAGAACACGCTCGCCAAAGATCACCTGGTAGCTCACCGTCTCTTGCTCTTCGTCGCGTACCACGCGCAGTACTTCGCCACGACTCCCCTGCGCAATCACCACTTGGCCAGCAACGCTTAGAGGGCAGTTTACCACCACCCGTTCGCGGCTCTCAAAGCGGCTCGGAGTCCAAGGGGCATCGGCGGGTTGCAGCTCCTCTTCGCGACAGCCGACTACCCGCCCGCTGTCGAGAAAGTCCACCGAGTAGATGATCTGGTCCTGTAGGAAAGTACCGACATCCCGCACATAACCGACGCTGCCGCGTCGCATCAGCAGTTCGCCGGTCGCCATGCCGGGAAAGGTGCCGTCGTTGCGCACATTGCGCACTACCCGCACCGCTTCGCCATACTCATATTTTGGCCGCACCATGCCCCCCGCTCAATAGCTCCTCCAGAGAGATTGAGACCTGCTGCGGCTGTCCCATGCGAAAGACTTTAAAGACCTTCTCCTCTTGTGGGGTGGAGTGCAGAAAATCGCGATAGGCCCGTTGCAGCAATTGGCCATAGCGCGTTTCGCGCTCCGCTTCATCTTCGGGTAACGCGCCGTGGTCGGCAATGTAGTTATGAAAGCGCTGCAAGATGTGCAGGCGATTGACCTGCACGACGCTGGCATCATACTCCAGTTCAAAATAGTCAAAAAACTCCTCGGCACTGCCCAGGCTCTGTAGCTCACGTTCCAATTTTCCGTCGATCATCACTTACTCCTCCGTACTCTTCCCATGCCTCTCATTGAGCGCCTGCTGCGCAATTTCGATCAGCGGGCGCACCGCAAAGCGGCCATCCCGGTCTAGCTCTTCGACTTTGGCGAAGAGCTGCAACGCCTCTTCCAGGGCGTAACGGCGCATCAGCAGATAGCCCATCCCGCGCAGTGCCGATAGATAGAAGCGGACTAGATCGACCGACACCGTAAGTGCCTGATCCACCCCTGCTGCGCTCACCTGCCGCCAGTCGGGATCGAGTCCCAGCCGTCGCGCCGCTACCCCTACCGCCCGCTCGGCGACCAACTGGGTCTCCGCTAGGCGACTGCCGTAAAATAGGTAGCGGTAGAGGGCGACCAGTACCGTTAGATTTTCCGGCTCCAGAAAATAGGCCCGTAGGAGTGCCTGTTCTGCCGCTTCGCTGCCGTACTTTGCCGCGGCTACTGCGAGCAGCTCCGCCGCCTCTTCGCCTGCCGGATCGGAGTCGTAATAGATCGCCTCTCCGCTATCTGCCAATAGATCCATTACTCTCGCTCCTGAGTCTGTTATCTGCCAATAGATCCATTACTCCTGCTCCCGAGTCTGTTGCTGCGCCGTAGCGCCCTCCTCCGCTGTGTGACGACAGAGCGTGGAGCCATCACAAGCACCACAGCGCCGCCGCTCAAACGACTCCTGCTGTTCCACCCCGAGCGCCGTTTCCAACTGCTGAATGCGCTCCATCAGGCAGCTCATGGCGGTGGCTACGGGATCGGGGATGAAGTGGTGATCTAAGTCAATTCCATAGGGGTTGTCGCTCGCCGAAGTGCGCGCACTGCGTACCGCCTTGGCGGGGATGCCCACCACCGTGCGACGGGGGGCGACATCCTTAATAACCACCGAGTTTGCCCCCACTTTGGAGTGGTCGCCGATGGTGAGCGGCCCTAGCACCTTCGCCCCCGCTCCGACGACTACCCCGTTGCCTAGTGTTGGATGGCGCTTGCCGGTGCGCCAACTGGTTCCTCCCAGGGTCACTCCGTGGTAGAGGGTTACATCATCTCCCACTTCGGCGGTTTCGCCAATGACGACCCCTGCGCCATGGTCGATAAAGAAGCGGCGACCGATTACCGCGCCGGGGTGGATATCCACGCCCGTCCAAATGCGGGCAAAGTAGGCGAGCAAGCGGGCGCTAAAGGGCCACTGCCGCCGCCAGAGTCCATGTGCCAGACGGTGGACTAACAGGGCGTGTACGCCGGGATAGGTGAAGATCACCTCCAGACGGCTGCGGGCCGCCGGGTCGCGCTGCAAGACACAGCCGATATCCTCTTTGAGCCGCGCCCAGCGGCTGAGGCGTACCTCTGACTTCTGCGCAGTTGAGTGGCGTACCTCTGACTTCTGCGCGGTTGGCTGGCGATAGCCAAGCTCTTCCTTTAGGTGCTGTTCGGTTGCACTCATGCCGCTACCCTTTGGAAGGTGCCATATAACGCTCCGTGGAGCTGCAACAGGTCGGCTTCCAGGGGGCTGCGCTTATGGCTCTTCACAAAGAGCCGTACCTGCGCTAACAGCGCTTCGCTCTGCTCTCGGCTGAGGGGGATCTGCATACGTGCGTAGACTTCACGAATCGCATGGGTTCCGGAGTGTTTGCCGACCACCACGCAATGCTCCAGCCCCAACTCTTTGGGGTCGATCCCCTGGTAGTTGCGCAGATCTTTGAGTAGGCCATCGACATGAATCCCCGCCTCGTGGGTGAATGCCCCCTGCCCGACCAGGCTCTTGTGCCACGGCACCGGTCGCCCGGAGGCATTCGCGACTAATTGCGACAGTTGCCCAAAGTCTGCGAGATTTACCCCGGTGTCGATGTGGTGCAGGTGGCGTAACCCCATGACCACCTCTTCTAACGGAGCATTCCCCGCCCGCTCGCCTAGGCCGTGGACGGTGGTGTTGAGGTGGGTCGCTCCCCCCAGCACTGCCGCGAGGCTGTTGGCGGTAGCCAGTCCGAGGTCGTCGTGGGCGTGCATCTCTAGCTCCAGATCGACTAGGGAGCGCAGGTCGGCGATCCGTTGGCGCACACTGAAGGGGTCGAGAATCCCGAGGGTATCGGCAAAGCGGAAGCGTCGCGCCCCTGCCTGTTGGGCGCACTCGGCGACGCGCCAGAGAAACTCTGGGTCGGCGCGTGAGGAGTCTTCGCCGCCAACACAGACCTCTAGCCCGGCATCGAGTGCTCGTGCCACTTCGCTTTTTACCTGCTGGAGTACCCACTCGCGATCCCGCCCCAGTTTGTGGCGAATCTGCTGGTCGGAGACCGGGATCGAGAGATCGACCCAAGTGACCCCTAATCCGGCGCAGTGGTCGATATCTTCGGAGCGCATCCGGCACCATACCATGAGTTGCGCCTGTAAGCCGAGTCCGGCAACTGCCCGAATCGCCTCCCGCTCCTCCGCTCCCATCGCTGGGATGCCGACCTCCAGTTCCGGTACCCCGAGCCGGTCGAGTGCCTGCGCAATCGCTAGCTTCTCCTCTAACGAGAAGGCGACCCCCGCCGACTGCTCGCCATCGCGTAGCGTCGTGTCGTTGATCACCGCAAAAGAGTGTGTTGTTTCCATCGTGCGCTCCAAGCTGCTATTGCTGGAAATATTAGCAATTATTGTGCCAGGGGGAGGTTCGAGGTGCGAGGTTCGAGGTTCGAGACGCGAGGTTCGAGACGCGAGGTTCGAGGTGCGGGGTTCGAGACGCGAGACGCGAGGTTCGAGACGCGGGGTTCGAGACGCGAGACGCGAGGTTCGAGACGCGAGGTTCGAGG